>CAZXIP010000037.1:0-12668 GCA_964640755.1 uncultured Smithella sp.
TCAGCTTCCCAAGCTGGACGTCGCCGGTTCGAGCCCGGTCGCCCGCTCCAATTTCCATGTTAGCATACCAGTCCCTTCGGGTGGTAAATATTGCTTGCATTGCCTGTTTGTATATGGTAGGAAAATTTCCAACCATCACTGAAAGTAGTATGCTGAAGTGGGCTTTCGCCCACTTTTTTATTTTCTGAAGCGATTGATATGTACGATGATTTAAAAGACAAAATATGGCAACTGGCGGAACCGATTGCGGCTTCTGAAGGGATGGAACTGATCCATGTCGAGTGCCTGAAAATGCATTCCCGATGGGTTTTTCGGCTTTTTCTGGATAAAGAGGGCGGAGTCTCGCTGGACGACTGCACTGCGGTCAGTAATCAGCTGGGGGACGTTCTGGATGTTCATGATCTGTCCCGCGGACCCTATACGCTGGAAGTTTCATCACCGGGGCTTGACCGTCCGGTTTCGCGCGACGTTGATTTTGAGCGGTTCAAGGGTGCCACGTTAACAATCAAAACCCGGATCAAGATCGACGGCACGAAGAAATTTCAGGGCATCCTGGTGGATTACGTGGAAGAAAACGGCAAAAGAGTAGTGCGGATTGAGTCGTCAGGTAAAGTGTTCAGTATCCCGAAAGAAGAAATCGTCAAAGCCAACCTGGTTGATGAAACAGCAGGGCTTGTGGAGCAAGAATAAACGCAGGCAGGCTGAAATTTGCTGCAGCCCGAGAGAAAATGGAGGATTTTGTAAATGTTTCAAGAGCTTAAACGTCTGATAGAGCAGATGGGTAAGGATAGGGGTATCGACAAACTCATTATTACAGAAGCTCTCGAGGCCGCCATGATGACGGCGGCGCGAAAAAAACTGGGACAAAATGTGGATATCGAAGCCCACTATAACGACGAAGTCGGAGAAATTGAAGTTTTCCAGTTTAAAACGGTTGTTGATAAAGTGCTCGATCCCGAAACGCAAATTTCCAGAGAGGAAGCAAGAAAAACCCTCGATGAAGGCGCGGAGCCCGGTGATTCTCTCGGCATGAAAATCGAAACGAGTTCCTTTGGCCGGATTGCCGTCCAGATGGCCAAGCAAATCATTATCCAACGGGTTAAAGACGCGGAACGTGACAACATATTTGACGAATATAAAGACCGCAAGGGTGAACTGATAAACGGTTTCGTTCAGCGGTTTGAAAGCGGCAATATCATTGTAAACCTGGGGCGGGCTGAGGGTGTGGTTCCCCCCGCGGAGCAGATTCACCGCGAAACCTATAAGCGCGGCGAACGCATCCGGTCCTATCTGTTTGAAGTCAAGAAGAATACGAAGGGTGCGCAGATTCTTTTGTCGCGAACGCATCCCGCTTTTCTGAAGGCGCTCTTTGAAGTGGAAGTGCCGGAAATTTCAGAAGGCCTGATTGACATTGTCAGTGTGGCCCGCGAGCCGGGCAAGCGCGGCAAGATTGCCGTGAAGGCAAAAGACAAGGACATTGATCCGGTGGGTGCCTGCGTGGGAATGCGCGGGAGCCGGGTGCAAAGCGTTGTGCAGGAACTGCGCGGAGAAAAAATTGATATCATTCCATATACGGAAGATTCAGCCAAGTACGTTTCAAGCGCCCTGTCTCCCGCCAAGGTGAACCGCGTGTTTGTTGATGAGGAGAACCGGGCGATGACGGTTATTGTTCCCGACGACCAGTTATCGCTCGCCATTGGCAAGAACGGTCAGAACGTCCGTCTTGCCGTCAAGTTGACCGGATGGAAAATCGACGTGAAGAGTGAGACCATGGCTGCCGAAAAGGAAGAAGACGGCCAGAAAGCATTGACCAAAATCCCCGGCATCGGGCCGGCAATGGCCGAGAAGCTCTTTGCACAGGGCATTAAGAGTATTGCGATGCTGGCCGCTATGGAGCCGGAAGCGCTTTCCGAGATTCCCGGTGTGGGCGAAAAAACAAGCACAGAGTGGATTGCGGAAGCCATCAGGTTGATCGACGAGGAAACAAACAGTAATAAAAAAGAGTGATTTAGTCCACGGACCCAGTATTTAATTTGAGGGAGTTTCGGGAATGGCGAAAAAGCGAGTGCACGAGTTGGCCAAGGAGCTTGGCCTGGAAAACAAAGACCTGATTGCCCATCTGGAAAGATTGGGCATTACGGTCAAGTCCCATGCCAGCAGTTTGGAAGAGAGCGAGGTCGAAAGAGTCAGGACTGACTTGCAGGCTACGTCTCCGAGGCAGATTGTGGAGGAAAGAATAAAAACGACGGTTATTCGCCGCCGTGCGGTCCGCACACAGGTTGAGCCGGTCCCGGTTGAAGCTGCCGATGAAGCAAAAGAAGAACCTGCTCCGGTTGCCGCTCCGAGAAAAGAGGCGGGTACAGGCGCTGCGGAGATACCCGGCACCGAAAAGGCAAAAGAAGAAGTGCCGACCATTCCATCGGGCGTTGCTGCTGAGGAAGTGAAGAAAGACGTGTCGGCCGCAGGACCGCTTGAGGAATTAAAGCCAGATCAGCCGGTGCCTGAAAAAATTTCGGAAACACCCAAAAAACCGCCGGTGATTCTCCCCGTTCGGCCGCCGATGATGTCCAGGCATAAAATCGTCAAGCCCGAAGAGAAAAAAGAAATTCCGGCAAAAGCCCCCCAGAAGCCGGGGGAAAAAGTTATTGGACCGCCGCCCGAAAAAATCATTAAAAGAGAATTTGAAAAGCCAAAGAAAAAAGGCAAGGGACCTGTGGAAGTCTTTATTGAAGAGGAAAAAGAAGTCCCGCGCCGCAAGATTCTGGAAAGAAAAATCGACAAGAAGATCAAAGTCATTGAAGATGATCGGGATGTGGCATTCAGCAAATGGCGCGAAGAGAAAAAGGCCGCACCGATCAAGATGAAGAAAACCGAAATTACGGTGCCAAAAGCCATCAAGCGGCGAATTCGTATCGGTGAAACAATTACAACGGGTGATCTGGCCAAACGGATGGGCGTCAAGGTCGGTGAGGTTATCAACAAATTGATGGGCATGGGTGTGATGGCTGCCATCAATCAGGCGATTGATTTTGACATTGCCACGCTGGTGGCCTCGGAGTTCAGCTTTCAGGTGGAAAAAGCGGAGATTGAATTTGAAGATAACATGCTGAAATCACAGACGGTCTCTGAAAATCTCAAACCGCGCGCGCCGATTGTCACGATCATGGGTCACGTTGATCACGGTAAAACATCACTGCTGGACGCGATCCGCCAGACCAATGTTATTGACGGCGAAGCAGGCGGGATTACGCAGGCCATAGGTGCCTATCATGTGCACATCAACGGCCGTGACATTGTTTTTCTGGATACACCCGGCCACGAAGCCTTTACCGCCATGCGGGCACGCGGCGCCCAGGTTACGGATATTGTGGTTCTGGTGGTGGCGGCGGACGACGGCGTCATGGATCAAACGGTTGAAGCCATCAATCACTCCAAAGTGGCCGGTGTGCCGATCATCGTGGCGATCAATAAAATTGACAAGCCGGGCGCCGATCCCGAAAAGATCAAGCAGTCGCTTACCGAGCACGGGCTTTTATCGGAGCAATGGGGCGGCGACACAATTTTCAGCGAAGTTTCGGCCAAGAAGAAACTCGGCATTGAGGAGCTGCTGGAGATGATTCTGTTGCAGGCCGACGTGATGGAACTCAAGGCTGATCCCGATTTGCCTGCCCGGGGCATCATTATCGAAGCCAAACTGGACCGGGGCCGCGGACCGGTTGCGACCGTTCTGATTCAGCAGGGAACTTTGCATGAAGGAGACGCTTTTGTTTCCAAAACCGAATTCGGCCGTGTCAGGGCAATGAACAACGATCAGGGACGTCGCGTAAAAGAGGCGGGCCCTGCCATGCCCGTGGAAGTCATTGGATTTTCCAGCGTACCCCAGACCGGCGCGGAATTTGCCTGCGTGGAAGATGAGAAGAAGGCTCGGAATATTTCTGATTACTGGATCAGGAAAACGCGGGAAAAAGAACTGTCCGCTTCCTCCAAAATCACCCTCGAACAATTATATCAGAAGATCAAGGAGGGTGTGAAAGATTTAAACGTCATTATCAAAGCCGATGTTCAGGGTTCTATTGAAGCGATTTCGGATGCCTTGAATAAGCTTTCCACCGAAGATGTTCATCTCATGGCCATTCACAGTTCCACGGGAGCGATCAGCGAGACGGATGTCATGCTGGCCTCGGCGTCCAATGCTATCATTATCGGGTTCAATGTCCGGCCGGATGCCCGCGTGAGTGAACTCGCCGAGCAGGAAGGCGTCGAAATCAAGCTGTATGACATCATATACAACGTCATCGCAGATGTGCGGGCTGCCATGGAAGGCCTCCTGGAGCCGGAATACAAAGAGGTGGTGCAGGGGCGGGCCGAAGTCCGGGAACTCTTCAAGGTGCCCAAAGTCGGCATCATTGCCGGTTGTCACGTGACGGACGGCAAAGTAACCCGCGCAGCGGGCATTAAACTGGTGCGGGACAGCGTGTCCATTTTTGACGGCAAGATTCTTTCTCTGAAGCGTTTCAAGGATGATGCCAGGGAGGTGCTGGCAGGGTTTGACTGCGGCATCGGCATCGAAGGCTATAATGACATCCATGTGGGCGACGTCATTGAGTCCTATATCACAGAGACACTGGAAAGAAAGTTGTAGCGACGTAGGATTATGGTTATCGGCTACGGCATCATTCGATTACGGATTCCGGAATCCGGTTCTTTGAAGGAAAAAAGAAGTGTTTTAAACAAGATTTTAAAACGCGCGCAAAATGAGTTTAATGTTTCCATCGCCCAGGTGGGCGATCTGGATGATCATCATTTCGCCGAGATCGGATTTACGCTTACCGGAAACGAATCCCGTTACATCAACAGCAAGGTCGACCACCTGCTCCGGTTTATCGGCGATTTGAATGTTGCAGAAGTACTAAGCTCGAAAACAGAAATTATGGTGGTTTCAGATTTTCTTGAAACGGCAGACTGGACAGCAGGCAAGTACGATGAACTTTAAAAGGGCGGACAGAGTGGGCGAATTGATTATGGCGGAAATGTCCGATATCCTGCTGAAGGTTGTCAAAGATCCACGCCTGCATGCGGTGACGATCACGGCCGTTAAAGTCACGGATGATCTGCGCAACGCCAGGATATATTTTGTGGAAATGGGCCAGGATGAATTAAACAAAGATGTTCAGGCCGGTTTGAGCAAAGCCAAAGGTTTTGTGCGTCGTGAACTGGGACATCGCCTGCAGTTGCGTTTCGTGCCGGAGATTGTTTTTGTGCATGACAAGTCCTTCGGTTACGGAAACCATATTGAAAAGCTGCTGGCCGAAATTGCCAAACAGGAAGAAAATCATGATTAAAGAGATACAGGCAGCCATTTCTGCCGGGGAAAAATTTTTAATTACGGCACATGTTCGGCTTGATGGAGATGCCCTAGGGTCGGAACTTGCGTTGTATCTGATGCTGAAGGATTTGGGAAAGGAAGCGGTGATTTACAATCAGGACCCAACACCTGATCATTACCGGTTTTTACCGGCTGCAGATCATATTGTTCATAAGCTGGATCGTATTGAAAAGTACGATGTCGGTTTCGTGCTCGATTGTTCGGAGCTCGACCGTGTGGGGAAAATATCACGGGAAGTGGCCAAAATTAAAACGCTGATCAATATAGATCACCATGTTTCCAACGGGGGATTCTGCAAATTGAGGATTCTGGATCCCAAAGCCAGTTCCACGGGAGAACTCCTTTACCGTTTGATGCGCAGCATGCGTGTGAAGATGACCAAAGACATCTGCACGAATCTTTATGCCGCCATTATAACGGATACAGGCGGTTTCCGCTATTCCAGCACGCATCAGGACACGCTCAGGGCGGCAGGCGACCTGGTGGAAGGCGGTGCGGACCCGCAATGGATTTCTGAAAACATTTATGAAAGCGATCCGCCGGCCAAGCTTATTCTGCTGTCCCGCGTTCTGCAAACGTTGACGCTGGATATGGAAAACAAAACCGCGTCGATGGTTGTGACGAATCAACATTTGCAGGATACCGGCGCCAGGATGGAGCACACCGACGGTTTCATCGATATCCCGCGCACGGTCAAAGGGATTGACATCGCGATGCTCTATACTCAAATGGGTGAAAAGCAATATAAGCTTAGCCTGCGTTCCAAGGGCAAGATCAACGTAGAGATGATTGCCCGAAAATTCGACGGCGGCGGACATGTCAACGCGGCAGCATGCCGGATTGAAGGTGATATTGAAGAGATCAAATCGCGGGTCATGGAAGCGGTTAAAACATTATAGGCATTTATGAACGGTATTGTGGTGATTGACAAACCGGCGGGCCTGACGTCCCATGATGTCGTGAGCAAGGTAAAAAAGATTCTGGGAACGCGGAAAGCTGGACATACCGGAACGCTTGACCCGATGGCAACCGGTGTGCTGCCGGTCTGCCTCGATGAGGCCACAAAACTGGCGCAGTTTTTGACGGCGGAAAACAAAACCTATCGGGCAACCATGCTCCTGGGTATCGAAACGAATACGCAGGATACGGATGGGGAGGTTATCAAAAAGTCAGACCGGATGGTTTCTGAAAAAGATATTTGTACGGTACTGGGGCGGCTTGTCGGTAAAATAAAACAGGTCCCACCCGCTTTTTCGGCGCTGAAGCACAAAGGCAGACCGCTTTACCAATATGCCAGGGCTGGAGAGTTTCCGGATGTGGCGGCCAGGGATGTGGAAATTTTTCGTTTGGAGGTGCTGGATATTTCATATCCTTACGTGACCTTTGAAACGGATTGCTCCAAGGGGACCTACATCCGGACCATTTGCGCTGATGCAGGGAAAGAAATGGGCTGCGGGGCATGTTTATCCGGTTTGCGCAGGCTCAGGAGCGGGTTTTTCACCGAGGCAATGGCGGTGTCTCTGGAAGATGATTTGCCGGAGGGTAAAAAGAATCAATTGCTCGCAAAAATGCTTACAATGGCGGAGTCTCTGCCGGCGTTTGCCGCAATTAAAGTCAGCGAAGCAGTTGCGGATAAGCTGAAGACCGGGTTCCAGCCGGATGTGGAGATGATGCGGCCCAATGTTCTTCCTTTTCTTGCAGTGGGAGATATGGTAAAGTTTATAAATACCGGTGGTGATCTGGTGGCAGTGGCCGAAATGTTGTTGCCTGAAAGCGCAATGGCAGGACAGGATGGCAAAATTCAGGCGGCCAGAATGCTCAGAGTGTTTAATTATGCAAACCAATGATAAATTGAAATTATTAAGGAATCAATATTAGAGGGAGGGAAAAAGCGTGTTAACTTTGGAAAAGAGAAAAGCATTAATCGAGGACTACCGGCTTCACGAGAAAGATACCGGTTCCCCTGAAGTTCAGATTGCCCTTTTGAGTGCAAGAATTGAATATCTTACCGAGCATTTCAAGACGCATAAGAAGGACCATCACTCTCGCCGGGGATTGCTGAAACTCGTCGGACAGCGGAGAAGATTGCTCAATTACATTAAAGAAGATGATGTTGAGCGTTACAGAAACATAATTAAACGACTGGGCCTCAGGAAATAGCAGAATCCGTTCAAGGGCGGAAGGCAAAAGGACAACCGATTGGACAAGTATTGATCCGTACCTGCGTCAATCGGCTTTTGCGTTTCGCCCTTGAATTCGGTAGCAAACGCTTCCCCGACGTTTTTTCGGGATTGAGCGAATGGATATCGAAATTGTCTTTTCCTTGGAAAATCGATGTTTTTCCGCGGGTTTGCTGCGGTAAATTCCCTTTTTCTGTCCCGGGCAACAACCAAAAAAGGTGGAGGAAATAATGAGTAACATATTCAGTACAGACTTTGCGGGGCGTAATTTTTCACTAAAGACCAATTACGTGGCCGCGCAGGCGGACGGTTCCATGCTGGTGTATTACGGCGATACCGTCGTGCTGGTGACCGCGGTGTCTTTAAAGAGTGTCAGGGAAGGCGTGGATTTTCTGCCCCTGACGGTAGATTATCAGGAAATGACTTTTGCCGCCGGCAAAATTCCCGGCGGATTTTTTAAAAGAGAAGGACGACCCAACGAACGCGAAATTTTAACGTCGCGCATTATTGACCGGGCGATCCGACCCCTGTTCCCGAAGGGATATTATTCGGAGACTCAGCTTGTGGCCACGGTGCTGTCCGTGGATAAAGAAAACGATGCGGATGTTGCGGCCATGATCGGCGCGTCTGCCGCGCTGGAGATATCCGATATCCCGTTTAAAGGCCCGATTGCCGGCGTACGCGTCGGCCGGATCAACGGCGAACTGGTTGCAAACGCCTTACCGGAACAAATGCAGGAAAGCGAGCTGAACCTTTTCCTGGTGGGACGTAAGGTAACTCCCGGCAGGGATGGCCGTCCCTATGATGTGGAACTGGTGATGATGGAAGGCGAGGCCAAAGAGGTCGCGGAAGACGTCATTGTGGATGCGATCAAATTCGGACTGAATGCTGTCCGTCCGGTTATTGACTTACAGGACCAGGTGCGGGCAGCGGTCGGCAAAGCCAAAAGATCTGTTGAAGAAGAAGCGCCGGATGAGGAGCTCATTGGGCGTGTTCGTGCCGAAGCCCTGCCGGGCTTGAAAGAGGGTTACAGCCTGCCGCGCAAACTGGAACGCTACAGTAAGCTGGGCGATGTCCGTGCAGCCGTTGTCAAAACCATTGGTAACGGTGACGCCGCAATCAGTAAAAAAGTTGCAGCAATTATCGAAAACATCGAATCCCGCATTTTGCGCGATATGATTATCCAGGAGAAGAAACGAATTGACGGCCGGTCGTCAACGGACATTCGTCCGATCAGTTCGGAAGTCGGTGTTCTTCCGCGCGCCCACGGATCAGCATTGTTTAACCGTGGCGAGACGCAGGCGCTGGCTGTGCTCACATTGGGCACATCCTCCGATGAGCAACGTATGGACTATATCGCCGGCGAAGAAAGAAGATCTTTTCTGCTGCACTATAATTTCCCTCCCTACAGCGTAGGCGAGGCCAAATCGCTGCGAAGCCCCGGCCGGAGAGAAATAGGCCATGGCGCGCTGGCGCGTAAGGCATTGGTTCCTATCCTGCCGTCTCCTGAAACGTTTCCCTACACGATCCGGATTGTTTCGGAGATCCTTTCGTCCAACGGTTCATCGTCCATGGCAACCGTCTGTGGCGGCATCATGTGTTTAATGGACGGCGGCGTGCCGGTCAAGGACATCGTCGCGGGTATTGCCATGGGACTGCTCAAGGAAGGTGACGAGGTCGTCATTCTGTCTGACATCCTGGGAGATGAAGACCATGCCGGTGATATGGACTTCAAGGTCTGCGGCACGGAAAAAGGCGTAACCGCCATGCAGATGGATATTAAAATTGACGGCCTGACCGAAGACATTCTGCGCAAGGCACTGGCGCAGGCCAGAGACGGCAGAATGCACATTATCGGAAAAATCCGCGAAACCATGTCCGCGCCGCGTCCGGATATCTCACTCTACGCGCCGCGTATTACCACCGTCAAGGTGAAGGCGGAGCAGGTGCGCACGGTTATCGGTTCCGGCGGCAAGAATATCCGTCAGATTATCAGTGAAACCGGTGTGACCATCGATGTGGAAGATGACGGCACCGTGACGATTGCTTCCGCTGACGCAGAAGCGTCTGCACGCGCCGTGGCGATGGTGAAATGGCTGACCGAGGAAGCGGAAATCGGGAAGATTTACCGCGGTACGGTTAAAAAAATCGTTGATTTTGGTGCATTTGTCGAAATCCTGCCCGGAACGGAAGGTCTGTTGCATATCTCGCAAATCGCCAAAGAACGAATTGCCAAAGTGACGGATGTCCTGCAGGAAGGTGATGAGGTTATGGTCAAGGTGCTGGAGGTCGATAAGTCCGGCAAGATTCGCCTCAGCCGCAAAGAAGCGCTGGGCGCCGAATCAAACTAGTTCATCCCTGCCAATATTTATAATCTGATGTCCGCAGGGGCAAATAATTATTTGTCCCTGCGGAGTCACGCCATGAATGTCCGGGTTCCATGGAAAAAGTAAACGCTCATATTCAAAGGATTGCGGGAAACGAAGATATTCCTTTCCCGCAGTACATGACCGAACAGGCGGCGGGAATGGACATTTTTGCGGCTGTAAAGGCCGATGAAACGATTCCACCCGGCGGGCGCAGGAAAATCCCGACAGGGATCGCTATTGCGTTGCCTGAAGGTTATGAAGCGCAAATCCGTCCACGAAGCGGCCTGGCGATCCATCAGGGCATCACGCTTCTGAATTCACCCGGTACCATTGACGCGGATTATCGCGGTGAGATCGCCCTGATCGTTATCAATCACGGCAACGCACCTTTTGTTGTGCAAAGGGGCATGCGTCTGGCGCAAATGGTGATTTCGAAAGTCTGCCGCGCACTGTGGGTTGAATCATCCAATCTGAATGAAACAGCAAGAGGCAGCGGCGGTTTTGGACATACCTGAGCAAACATCACAGGCACAATGCGGATCTTTCGTTTTGCCAAGACCGGAAGCGCGCAGCATTTGTAAAGCGCAATAATTAGTATATTCCTCACCGGGAGGGCCACAGGCCTTCAATTATTGAACAAACACTCTCAATGGCCACTCAAAAGGATACTGCTTGGGCAACAGACCGTTTATTCTTGATTGAGAAGCTGCCGGGATTTCATCTGTTGTCTTTTGCATTTACTCTGAAACAGTGATATAAAAAAGCAAATTGTATCCATACGACAGGGTTTATGAAAAAATTTAAAGTTAAAAAAACGATTCAGGAAATCAACGAAAAGATCAAAAAGGGACGAGCTGTTGTTGTCACCGCTGAAGAAATGATTGATGTGGTGGAAAAGCATGGCGATGTGGAAGCGGCACGCCGGATTGACGTCGTGACAACAGGTACCTTTGGTGCCATGTGTTCTTCCGGTGCTTTTCTGAATTTCGGGCATACCTCTCCGAAAATCAGGGCTTCCAGGGTCTGGTTGAACGATGTTCCCGCCTACGGAGGAATTGCGGCGGTTGATTGTTATCTGGGCGCTACGGAAGTCGTGGAAGGTGACCCGCTCAACAGCGTTTATCCCGGAGAGTTCAACTACGGCGGCGGGCATGTGATAGAAGATCTGGTGTCCGGTAATGTGGTAAAATTGAGAGCGGAAGGCTACGGCACCGATTGCTATCCATCGCGTAAATTTGAAAAAAATATTACGATCAACGATTTGCGCGATGCCGTTTTATTCAACCCGCGCAACGCTTATCAAAACTACAATTGCGCTGTAAATTTATCGGATACAACCATTTACACCTATATGGGCATGCTGCGTCCCAGGATGGCTAACGCCTCCTATTCGACATCCGGCCAGTTAAGTCCTCTTTTTAACGATCCCTTCTATCGTACGATCGGTGTCGGAACGAGGATTTTTTTGGGAGGAGCGCAGGGGTTTGTGGCCTGGCCCGGAACACAGCATAATCCCAGTGTTGTCAGGGGGGTCAATGGTGTGCCTAAGGAAGGTGCGGGTACCATAGCCGTCATCGGCAATCTGAAGGAGATGAGTCCGGAATGGCTGACCGGTGCCAGTATTTTAGGCTACGGCACCTCGTTGTTTGTAGGCATTGGTATTCCCGTCCCCATTCTGGATGAAGAAATGGCGCGTTATACCGCAGTAAAAGACGCGGATATTTATGCTCAGGTGTATGACTACAGCATGGACTATCCCAAGGGCACCCCGGTGCCCTTGGCGGAAGTCAGTTATCATGATCTGCGAAGCGGCGTGATTATGATTGACAACAAACAAGTCATTACGGCTCCGATGTCCAGTTATTACAAGGCCAACCAGATTGCCAATATACTGAAAGACTGGATCGAAGGCGGGAAATTCCTTCTTGGCGAATCACAGCAGAACCTGCCCGGCGTCAGTTTGTGAATGAATGATCCTTTTTCATAGGGCTGTGACGGTTGTATGATTGGAAGTGGCGTTTTCATTTTTTTAAGAATAATCAACATTATAAAAAAATTAATATTGACTGAATTAACAGGATGTTGAGCAGCCGGTTAAGTTGGTTTATTGTTAAATAATATTAATCAATATTAAACAATATTTATCATGATTAAACTTTTTTCTTGACTTTTCCCTTGAATTATAGTTTTTTAGAATCAAACTAAAAGGTATCACTTTAAATCACTATGGAAAAAATCAGGAAAAATAGAGTGAAAAAGTTTCGAGAATCTATTCCTCTGAGTATTTCCGAACTTGCCCGCAAGGCGGAATTAACGCCGCAAACGATTGCTAAAATGGAAAAGGGCATCCCCACGCGAAAGAATTCAGAGTTAAAAGTAGCCAAAGCACTACAGAGAAAACATGAAGAAATTTTTCCTCAATAAGGGTAATTTTTTTCTTATGATATCAGGCCCCGAGGGATTGCTTGTAAATGAAGATAGGCAGGTATTTGGTAGCATTTTTATTTTTAATGACTCTTTTAATCACATTTGGCAACAGAGGAGTTGTTGATAATTATTTAATGGGAGAAAGACTGGCTCTGCTGAAAGCGGAGAATGATGAGCTGGCGAGGCAAAACAAGGACCTTGGTAAAACAATACTTCTGTTGCGCAGAGACCCTGTATATATCGAATCAATAGCGCGCAATGAACTGGGAATGGTGAAAAAAGGTGACGTTGTTTACCGGCTGGCAA
>CAZXIP010000038.1:0-12566 GCA_964640755.1 uncultured Smithella sp.
TAGATCTGGTTCACCAGGACTTCACGCATGGCGCTTGAATAGGTTTTACGTTGAAAAATGCGCACAAACACCCTGACTGCAAATACGATCGTATCAGCGGAATCTTCAAAAATCCCGATGGCGGCACGCCCCAGTTTTTCCCAAAAGGGTTTCATCTATCGATCTCCGAACAGATATTTATCTTAACACAGGATGATAGAGACTTCAAACGGCCATTATTAAAACGTTTTTGATTGACAAATAAGATCATATCATTATATTCTAACAAAATATAATATGTCCCTGCCTGAAATGAAAAGAAGGCTAAGTATTTTTCTTTGTGGAGGATGAGTATGAAAAATTCAAATCGAAAAACATTTTTCATGTTTTTAATGGCATTTCTTGTTGCTTTTTTTATTGTGTCCCTTGTGGGAGTTTTGCGATCATCGTTTACCACTTCCGGCGCGCCGGAAATTCCGGTTGCTCAAGCTGTTCCAGCTATTCCGGATGCAGTCGTCAAAACGCCTCTTTCTTTTTCCGAACTGACAGAACGCGTTAAACCCGCTGTCGTCAACATCAGTACTTCCAAGACGCTTAAAGGACGCAGTTTTGGCACTCCATTCGGAAGATCGCCCTTCGGTGGATCACCTTTCGGGGGATCGCCTTTCGGAGATGATTTCTTTGATCGTTTTTTCGGAGACATGCCGCGACGCGAATTTAAGCAGCGCAGCCTCGGATCCGGGTTCATCATCAGTAATGACGGATACATTTTTACCAACAATCATGTTGTGGAACAGGCTGATAAAATTCTTGTAAAAATATCTGACGGCAAGGAATACGAAGCCAAGGTGATCGGAACTGATGCCAATACCGACATCGCCCTGATTAAGATTAAGCCCAGCAACAGCCTGCCTGTCGCGGAAATCGGAGATTCAGAAAAAGTGAAAGTCGGCGAATGGGTGATTGCCATCGGCAACCCGTTCGGCTTAGATGCTACCGTGACAGCCGGCATCGTCAGTGCCAAAGGCCGAGTTATCGGAGCCGGACCGTACGACAATTTTATTCAAACCGATGCTTCCATTAATCCCGGAAACAGCGGCGGCCCCCTGTTTAACATGGAGGGAAAAGTCATTGGCATCAATACGGCCATTGTCGCTCAGGGGCAGGGCATTGGATTTGCCATACCCATCAACATGGCAAAAAGTATTTTAGCGGACTTGAAAACAAAGGGCAAAGTCACGCGCGGCTGGCTGGGAATCTCCGTTCAGGATATTTCCGACGATATCGCTAAAAATCTGAATCATCAAAACAAGGGTGGCGCCCTGGTATCTGATGTATTCAAAGGAGACCCTGCGGATCAGGCCGGTATAAAAGTTGGTGATATTATAACGGAGATAAACGGGAAACCCATCAAAGACACTCATGAGTTATTGCTGACCATTGCAGCGCTGCAGGTTGGGCAGAAAATGAACATAAAAGCCATTCGCGACGGCAAAGAAATGACTTTCCGGGTAACCGTAGCGGAAAGAAAAGACAATGTGGCGGCGGTAGCCTCTGAAAAGTCGGAAAAAGGTCATTTTGGAATTGCAGTTCAGGAAATCACGCCGGAAATAGCAAGACAGTTAGGTATCCGGTCTGAAGGTGTCATCATTACAGACATACAGGAGGGAAGCCCTGCGGATGAAGTCGGCATGCAGCCGCAGGACATCATTGTTCAAGTGAACCGGGTGAAAATATCTTCGATGAATGATTATACCCGGGAAATCTCAAAAGCAGCTCAAAAGAAAAGTGTAACCCTTTTGGTCAAACGCGGCCGGGCGAGCTTCTTTGTAGCACTTCGGACACAATAATTTAGAGCAACTTAATCCATAAAAAAGGGCAGGCCAACCGGTCTGCCCTTTTTTATGGACAAAACAGATAAAACAATCTAATACCAGACATATGAAATTCTACGATTATACAGGTGTTATTCACCTGCACTCTTCATATTCTTTTGATGGCCATGCCCCGATGGAGGATATCCTTTCCGCCGCTCAAAAAAACAGCCTTGATTTTTTAATGCTCACCGATCACGATCACCTGCAAGCCAGACATGAGGGATGGGAGGGGTGGCAGGGAAAAACCCTGATTATTGTCGGAGAAGAAATAGCACCTCGCTTCAACCATTACCTTGCTTTTAACATCAAGGAACCGATTGTTTGTTCTGACGATCCTGAAGGGAAAAATCCCCAAAAATATATCGATGCCGTCAGGGATCAGGGAGGTTTTGGCATTATTGCCCATCCGGATCACGAAGGGACCGAAATGTTTCACGTGAAACATTACTGCTGGAATGACTGGAAAGTCAATGGTTATAAGGCTATCAGCGTCTGGGACTTTATGACAGACTGGCAAAAAAGCCTGCGTGGTTACGTAAGCGGTCTTATGAGTTTTCTTTTTCCAGCCTACTTTCTAAAAGGGCCGAGCCGCATGACCCTGGAAAGATGGGACGCCCTGAACCGGATTAAAAAAACGGTGGGCATAGGAGAACTGGACAATCACGCCAGCGTGAAAAAACTCCTGGGCATTTCCTTTGTAGCCTTCCCTTTTCAGCGGGCCTTCAGATTTATACGAACACACGTTCTAACCGACAGGAGTTTCAGTGGCAACAGCCAGCAGGACACCAACATGGTATTTCAATCATTGATTCACGGACGCTGTTATTTTGCCCTGGAATATTTCTGCCCCGCTCAGGGGTTTCAATTTTTCATCCAACAGGAAAATCAGAAATTTTATCAGGGAGACTCTTTCAAGCTCTCGGACAACGCGCAATTATCGGTGTCCTGTCCGGAAAAAGCACTGATTCGGGTTATTAGAAACGGATGCGAATGGCTCCATGAGGTTGGCAGTCGTTTTTCTGCACCGGTTGAGGAAGCCGGTGTCTATCGTGTCGAAATATTTTTAAAATCAGCAGGCAAATTCCGGCCCTGGATCTTTTCCAATCCTGTCTTTGTTCATTAACTGTTTGGCCGTCCCTTATTCAGGCAGTCATATTACAAAATGAACACTGGATCTGGCTTTTGATTGTTCTCAAGTTTATTCTTTCTATGATCAGTGAATATTGAAAAGCTGCTTGAATTCATCTTTCTTAATGGTATCGCGTAGCCACGCGGTCATATCCGGCGGGTCATAAAATGGCTGCTGAACAAAGAGTTCCAAAAACGGGCTGTAGTAGGACTCATCGAAGATGTTGAGACGGTCGATCACAACATCTTTCACCGTTGGGCAGCCGGGTTGACAGAACCTTGTTTTCCCAGGTTGGATCATTCCCAGGTCAAGAAATGTCTTCAGCTTGTTTTCACAACGGCATGGATTACTTTTATTCACTTGGCCGCAAACCCCGTTCATATAGGAGTGCACCTTGTGCCGGCCCCGGGAAAGGAGTTTCCGGAAGTTGGCCTTCGAAACCTGCAGCAGTTCGGCACCCACGACATCAGTGACCGCAAAAACTGCGCCAATGAGAAAGGCCAGCCTTTCATTTCGGTTCAGGCACATGAGCATCCCCATCATGCATCCTGTCTTCAATTCTTCTGTAAGAATATTACCCTCAGGATGAGAGAACTCGCGGTGATCCGGCAGCTTTTCAATGAGCGAAACATACGTATCGAAGTCATGAATTCTCATTTCAAACTTTTGTTTTTTCATATCG
The DNA here is from genome assembly GCA_964640755.1 of uncultured Smithella sp. Taxonomy (GTDB): domain Bacteria; phylum Desulfobacterota; class Syntrophia; order Syntrophales; family Smithellaceae; genus UBA8904. Next base: position 3,668 of record CAZXIP010000038.1, read on the forward strand.
AGTACATGATTCGCGACAATCCTGTAGAGCCATGTCCTGAACATTCCCTTTTTCGGATCGTACGATGCAAGTCTCGTGATCATTTTAATAAGGATTTCCTGGGTGATATCAATTGCATCATCGCGATCCATGACCATCCTGAAGGCAATGTTGTATATCCACGCCTGATGACGCAAAATAAGTTTTTCCAGGTCCTCCTGGCTTCCATGCACGGCAGAGTCAATCAAATCATGATCTGCATCGTTTTCATTGATCTTTTCATGGAATGGGTTGAACATAAAGACTCTCTTTTTATATCGTGATGGCCAATATATTGCCGGAAACCGAGGCTTCATATTTCTGCAGTGGTTTTCTTGCCGGCCCCTTGATATTCCGTCCATCCAAAGCGAATGTTGAACTCCCCAGGCTTGCGCACTCAAAACGTTTATTTTTATGATCATAGTCCACTTCAACCTCTCTGTGTGGACATAATAAAGAAGCGATTTGATAAGTGTTCTCTTCAGTGTGAGCAATAATGATCCCCTGGGTCATTTGTTGGTTTTTAATTTTAACGGCTCCCCCCACCCGGCCCAACGATGGTTCCCTGGATAAATCAATCAGTAATTTATTTCCTTTGCGAACAAGGGCTTCCGGTTTGATGTCCATGGTATGACCGGTCTTTGAAAAGGTAGCACATCCGTTTAACCCGCAAAGACATGTTGATGTAACCACTACAGCCGCCGCACTTGCTTTTAAAAAATCTCTTCTCTTCATATCCGGCATAGTTTCCTCCATAATTTTTTCAGCACAGTCGCTGAAAACGAGTTTTATTCTCTCTTATACGAACGCAAACAGTAAGTGTGACAAAGAATATTCAGTTCTTTTGGACGGGCATTTTCCTTATATCATTATTCCATTCATAATTTTTTATTTACGCAGAAAACATTTCGATGGCTTATTGATTTTATCTTATTGATATTATTATTTTTTTATGTTTTTTAACACACAGTTCTGCTTTGGAATCTGTTTTCCTCTCCTTAAGATATCGCAGCTGGTTGCAAAGAATTCACACTCGTCCCTCGCGAGCGGGATTAAAAAGGATATGCATTTTCCCAAATTTCAGTTTGCCTGACACAACGGACAGTAATATGTACTGCGGCCGGATTGCCTGACTCTCTCAACGATGCTTCCGCATGTGCGGCAAGTCTTTCCTTCCTGTCCATAGACCTGAAGCAGTTTCTGGTTCTCACCTGAACAGCCGTAAAGGTCACGCCAGTCGGAAATGGAGGTTCCCCTGTTTTCAATCCCTTTTTTCAAAATACGCTTTGCATGCCGGAAAATCCGCTTCCATTCATCGTCGTTTATCGTCGTCGCCTGCCGGAAGGGTGAAATGCCCGCCCGGTGCAAAATTTCACAGGCGTAAATATTGCCGATTCCGGATACAGCCTGCGGATCCATCAGCAATATTTTGACGCTGACTTTTCTTCTCGCCTGCTTTTCCAGAAAAGCCTTCATGCTAAAGTTCAGCAGTATATCTTTATTGTCCCCGTCTGCTCGCGTCTTCTCAATCTTCACCGTCGCAAATCTTCGTGGATCGATCAGATCAATATTTCCACTGTCTGTTGTCATCCGCCACCGCGTGTGCGGTTCTTTTGTTTCCTGATCACGCCAGAACAGACGTCCCGTCATGCGCAAATGAATCAAGATGCTTCTACCATCATTGAGGATCACGTGTATCGTCTTCCCACACCGACGCACATCTTGAATGACACACCCTCTGATGCTTTCCTGTCGGGCCAGTTTTTCGTCATAGACGGCTGTCCGTAATATTTTTGCTCCTGCTGCCTTCTGACGAAGCTGACGGCAAAGCGTTTCCACTTCCGGTAGCTCGGGCATTCCCCGTCTCCTGCTATTCTTTATTTCAACTGCTCCAGTGGGTCTTCCGGAGTATGCATCGCACCAAATCCTTTGCCCGCCTGCATTTCATCACTAATAAGATTACCGTCACGTACCCTTGCGTTTGATGCTTCCCGTTGCGGTGACAATGATACTTTCTCCGGGCTCTTTTCATTTTGCCTTTTAACATTATGCTGTATTATTTGCATCACCGAAAGCAGTTTCAATTTCTTCTAAAATTTTTTTCACTTTTTTTTCCAAAATGCAAAATAATTGTTGACAAATTTTTCTGTGTGCGTAAATTCAAAAAAAACAATGTATTTTCCTGGTTGGTTTTTTTAACGGAGACATTGTTCCTGAAGGAGAGTGAATGGAAAACGAAACGCTGTTTAATGAGGAGGCGGAACCTCCTGGTCCAACGACCGACCTTGCTGCGATTCAAGACTCAGCAACGAGGCTTTATTCGTTGTCCATGAACAGACAGCAACCTTCACTGGCAAAATCAAAGCCGGAGAGACTTTATTTCCCTTTTAAAGATTCACCCCGATCACGCGCCTTCCGCAAAAAACATTATCCTGAGATCAGCCGTATTGAATGGTTTGACTGGCGCTGGCAGTTTCAAAACGCGATCCGCGATGTCCATTCTCTGGATGCCATTATTCATCTATCCGACAATGAACGACAGGCCATGATGCACCCGTCAGGTGATCTTCCTGTCGCCATTACCCCTTACTACGCCAGTCTCCTTTCCACGCAGGATCCTTCTGATCCGCTTCGCCGCACTGTCGTCCCGGTGGTTGACGAATGCCTGCACACCAAAGGCGAAGAAGAAGATCCTCTTTGTGAAGACGCCGACTCTCCCGTTCCCGGCATCATCCATCGTTATCCCGACCGGGTATTGTTCCTTGTTACCGATATCTGCTCGACGTATTGCCGCTACTGCACCCGATCCCGAATCTTCGGCCGTCAGCATCAATGTTTTATTGACACGGCCAAATGGGAAAAAGCCCTGGCCTACATCGAATCGAATCCGAATATTCGCGACGTGCTCCTGTCCGGCGGCGATCCTCTCACACTGCCCGATGATAAGCTCGAATGGCTGCTTTCAAGACTTAAGGACATTCCGCACGTTGAACTGGTACGGATCGGCACCAAGGCACCCGTTGTCCTGCCGCAGCGCATTTCGCCTACGCTGGTTTCCATGCTGAAAAAATATCATCCCCTCTGGATGAGCATCCACATCACGCATCCCGACGAACTGACCCCCGAAATGAGCGCCGCCTGCATTCGCCTGGCCGATGCCGGCATTCCCCTGGGCAGCCAGACGGTTCTGCTCGCCGGCATTAATGACTCGGTCTCCACGATGACCCGGCTGGTGCACGGCCTCCTCCAGATTCGGGTCCGCCCCTACTACCTGTATCAATGCGATCCAATTCCCGGTTCATCGCATTTCCGAACACCCATCAGCAAGGGTCTGGAAATCATCCAGGGTTTGCGGGGTCACACAACCGGATATGCCGTGCCGACCTACGTCGTTGACGCCCCCGGCGGCGGGGGGAAGATTCCGCTTCTTCCCGAATATGCCATCGGATGGGATAAGGGCGACCTGATGATGCGCAATTACGAAGGTAATATTTTCCGCTATCCGGACAATCACGCTGAATCGAAAGATATCCATTAGGATCGTGAATATTTATGTCCGGTAACATAAACTGCTCGTCAACCAACACCCCTCAAAAAATAACAGTCGGCCTGACCTACGATTTGCGCGATGACTATCTGCGTGAGGGCTACAGCCTGGAAGAAACCGCGGAATTCGACAAGCCCGATACCATCGAAGCCATTGAAAACGTCATTTTGAAAAACGGTTATGCGACCGACCGGATCGGACATATTCAATCGCTGACCCGTCGTCTTGCCGCGGGCGATCGCTGGGATCTTGTCTTCAACATCGCCGAGGGCCTTCACGGTTTCGGACGGGAGGCGCAGGTTCCCGCACTTCTGGATGCCTACAAAATTCCCTACACCTTCTCCGACGCCCTCGGGCAGGCCCTGACCCTTCACAAGGGCATGACCAAGCATGTCGTGCGCGACCTGGGAATTCCCACACCGGACTTTGACGTTGTTTCCGATCCGGAGGATATCAGCCTCGTTTCACTTCCCTATCCCCTTTTTGCCAAACCCGTCGCGGAAGGAACAGGCAAGGGCATTACAGCCCTTTCCAAGATTAACAACCCCGAAGACCTGCGCGTGGTTTGCATAAACCTTCTCAAGACATTTAATCAGCCGGTGCTGGTGGAAACCTATCTGCCCGGACGGGAGTTCACCGTGGGTATCGTCGGAACAGGAAAAGAAGCCAGAGCCGTCGGCGCCATGGAGGTCCTCCTGAACCCGGATGCCGAACAGAATGCATACTCCTACGAAAACAAGGAACATTACGAAAACCTCGTGCGATATACCGCCGTGGACGATGCCGAAGCCAGGCAGGCCATGGAAATATCGCTTCGGGCCTGGCGGGGCCTCGGGTTGAAAGACGGGGGACGCATTGATCTGCGCTCTGATGCTGACGGCCTTCCTCATTTTATGGAAGTCAATTCTCTGGCGGGCCTGAACCCAATCCGCTCTGATCTGCCCATTCTTTGCAGACTGGTAGGTATCCCCTATGACTGTCTCATTACCGACATCCTGAATTCAGCACTGAAGCGCGCCGGAATCATTATGACATGAAAGGCCGAACTCAAAATTCCGGCGGACGGAAGAATCCCTCATGAAACGAATTGTCATTTTGCATACAGACGTGGCCCCGAACGCGGGCATTGACGAGCTCGATTGCCTGAAGCAGGCCGCAAGCGTCAGCGAGGCAGCGCTCACGCTGGGCTACGAAACGGTCATGCTTCCCTTTGGGATGAATTTCAATGAAATGATCGCCAGACTCCGTGCTCTTCAGCCGGATGTTGTGTTTAATCTGGTGGAAACATTTGCCGGAAGGGGCAGCATGGTTTACTTCGCAACAGCGCTCTTGGATTTCCTGCAGATTCCCTACACGGGCTGCAGGACGGATGCCATGTTTTTGACATCCAATAAACCGATTGCGAAACACATGCTGAAGGGTGCCGGCATTGCCACACCGCCATGGCTGACCTCCGAAGGCATCGCTATCGGTCATACCGATACCGATACTTATATTGTAAAGCCTTCCTGGGAGGATGCTTCCGTGGGTCTTGATGGCGGAGCCGTCCTTCAGACAACAAACCGCGAAATTCTGCTCAACACCCTGCAAAATCGAAAGCAAATTCTCGGCATGGACTGTTTTGCCGAAGCCTACATTGACGGCCGTGAATTCAACATTGCCCTTATGGCTTCTGACGGGGATGTTCAGATTCTGCCGGCTGCGGAAATCCTGTTTCAGAATTTCCCGCCGGGAAAATTAAAATTTCTCGATTACCGTGCCAAATGGGTTGAAGACTCATTTGAATATGACAATACAATACGCTCTTTTGATATGGGCCCTCATGATACCGACCTCGTTGGCTCCTTGAGGGACATTGCTCGTGCGATCTGGCATCTATTCGGTCTGCGCGGATACGCCCGCATAGATTTTCGCATTGATCAACAGGGGAATCCATTTGTTCTGGAAATCAACGCCAATCCCTGTCTGTCTCCGGATGCGGGGTTTGCCGCCGCCCTGGAACAGGCCTCGATCGGTTATGCTGATGCGATCGATACAATCATACAGAGCGCCATCCAATCCTGAGGAGGTATCATTCTGTGTTAAAGCCTGTTTTATTACTGATCTTTTCCAATCTGTTCATGACATTCGCCTGGTACGGGCATTTGAAAAACTTCAACACCAAACCCCTGTTTTTTGTCATCATGATCAGCTGGGGCATTGCATTCTTTGAGTATGTTCTTCAGGTGCCGGCCAATCGCATCGGCTTTCAGCACTACTCGCTGGGCCAGCTAAAAATTATCCAGGAAGTCATTACCATGACGGTTTTTGCCGGTTTCGCCATCCTTTATATGAAGCAGCCCCTTAAACTGGATTATCTCTGGGCATCGCTTTGCATGGTTGGAGCGGTTTACTTTATGTTTCGCAGCGGCATTCCCCATAACGGGGGATCCTTATGATCGCCCTGCTTTACAGACAGGAGATAGAGCCTTCAGACCTGGGGGCCATCTTTAATATCGTTCAGTCGAGCGGCTTCTTTTCCACAGCGGAAGTGGACCTGGCCTGTGAACTGGCCACGGATCGGCTTGAAAACGGACAGCAGAGTTCCTATCAATTCCTGTTTGCCGAAAATCATGGTCAGGTTGTCGGATATACCTGTTATGGCTTGATACCGGCCACCGCCGCCAGCTACGATCTTTACTGGATTGCCGTTTCTGAAACCTCACGCGGCAATAAACTGGGCACCATGATCCTACAAAAAACAGAAGAGCTCATCCGCGGCATGGACGGCAAACGCCTGTATGCAGAAACATCCTCGCGTGCTCAATACGCATCTACTCAACGTTTTTATCAAAACTGCGGATACACTGCTGAAGCAACCCTCAAAGACTTCTATGCTCCCGGTGACAGTAAAATTATTTACTCCAAAGTCCTTAAATAACAAATATTAAGGCGGAACTCCCCGTTGGAATTCTCATAAGTCCTTGCATTTTCCCCGATAATTCGCTAGAGCACTCCTGACTTTAAGATGTCCAAATGCATATCTGAGGAAAAAAGGAGAATCTGCTTATGCGCCTGTTTCCGAAAGAAGAAAATTTTTTTAATTACTTTGAAGAGCTGGCCGACAAAATTGAAGAAGGCGGCCAATTCTTCCTTGAAATGACCAAAAATCGCGATTATTCCGCCGCCAAAGTTTCCCGCCTCAAAGAAATTGAGCATGAAGCGGATGGCATTACTCATAAAACATACGAAAGAATGCACAAGACCTTCCTGACGCCGATCGACCGTGAAGATATTTATGCCCTGGTCAATAAGATGGACAGCATTATGGACGTCATCGAAGCCACCGCCATCCGCATTCACATGTATAAGGTTAAAAAGCCGGATGATGAAATCATCAAGCAGGCGGAAATCCTTTTTCAGGCCATAAAAAAAATCAAAGAGATCATTCATGGTCTGCGCGACATGAAAAACTCCAAAATGATTCTTGACGGTTGCGTGGAAATCAACACCCTGGAAAATGCCGGTGATGTTGTTTTAAGAAGCATTATCACCGAGCTTTTTATCAAAGAAAAAGACGCCATTGAGCTGATTAAATGGAAAGAGATCTTCGAAAGAATTGAAGAAGCCATAGATGTTTGTGAAGACGTATCCAACACCGTGGAAGGGATAGTCCTGAAACATGCTTGATTCGATGGCATTTGTTATATTTCTGGTAGTCGTTGCTCTGGTTTTTGATTTTATTAATGGTTTTCACGATTCTTCGAATTCTATTTCAACGATTGTTTCCACTAGAGTGCTGACTCCAAAACAAGCCGTACTCTGGGCGGCATTTTTCAACTTTGCCGCCGCATTTTTCATTGGAACGCAGGTTGCTCACACGATCGGCAGAGGCATCATTCACCTCGACATTATCAATAACTTAGTCATCCTTTCCGCTCTTACCGGCGCCATTTTATGGAACCTAATAACCTGGTATTACGGCCTCCCCAGTAGCTCATCGCATGCCTTGATCGGCGGCCTGATCGGAGCCGGCATTGCCAAAGCAGGCACCGGAACGCTCGTCTGGTCTGGTATTATCAAGACGACTGTTTTCATCGTTCTTTCGCCGGCAATTGGCCTAGTTTTAGGCTATTTTTTTATGATTCTTTCTCTCAATTTGAATCGCAATTCCAATATGGCTCGCTCGGATAAACTATATAGAAAACTGCAGTTAGTTTCTTCCGCTATCTATTCGCTCGGTCACGGAATGAATGATGCTCAAAAAACGATAGGCATCATCGCCATCCTTCTCTATAGTAAAGGCCTGATTGATTCCAGTTTCAACATTCCTTATTGGATTATTATCATGTGCTACTCGGTCATAGCACTAGGAACGATGTTTGGCGGCTGGCGCATTGTTAAAACGATGGGGACTAAAATTACCAAACTTACACCGATCGGCGGATTCAGCGCCGAAGCCGGAGCTGCGTGCGCGATTATCGGCGCATCTGTTGCGGGTATACCCGTCAGCACCACCCACACCATCACTGGAGCCATTGTCGGTGTCGGCGCAACTAAAAGACTCTCCGCCGTGCGCTGGGGCGTTGCCGGCAACATAATCTGGGCCTGGGTTTTAACCATTCCCATTGCCGCCGTTATTTCTTCGATCACCTATTTTGTTCTGAAACATTTTATCTATTGATCATCCTTCTTGGCGACCGATACTGACACAAAATCATATTGATAATTTCCCTATTTTACCGTAAATGTTCATGACAAATTGAATGCGGGAGAAAAATGCATGCCGGAAAAAAGACTGCCCTTTACCAAAAAACAGATGGAAGCAATCATTGAACAATATCCGACTCCCTTCCATCTATATGATGAAAAAGCCATCCGGAAGAATGCACGCGACTTTAAAAAGGCCTTTGCCTGGAACAAGGGATTCAAAGAATACTTCGCCGTCAAGGCCTGTCCCAATCCATATATCATGAAAATACTTCAGGCCGAAGGATTCGGTGCGGACTGCAGTTCACTCGCGGAGCTGGTGATGTCGGAAAGGACCGGTTTCACCGGTGAAGAAATCATGTTTTCCTCCAATGACACTCCAGCCGAAGAGTTTGTTAAAGCCAGAAAGCTGAAAGCTACGATCAATCTGGACGACTTTTCCCATATCGCATACCTGGAAAAAAATGCCGGTCTTCCCGAAATGATCTGTTTCCGTTACAATCCCGGCCCGCTTAAGAAAGGCAATGTGATCATCGGCCATCCTGAAGAATCCAAGTACGGATTTACCCGCGATCAGCTCTTTGAGGGCTACCGCATCTGCAGGGATAAGGGCATCAAACGTTTCGGCATCCATATTTTTGTGGC
>CAZXIP010000039.1:0-12455 GCA_964640755.1 uncultured Smithella sp.
AAAACCGCTTTCCTCCGCGATGACCGCCAGAATAAAATCCGTGTGCGGTTCCGGAAGATAAAATAATTTTTGCATGCCGTCGCCGATGCCGGTGCCAATCACACCGCCTGATCCGAAAGAGATCAGAGACTGGATCAGCTGGAAACCGGTATTGTCCGGATCTTTCCAGGGATCCAGAAACGCCGTAAGCCGCGCCATCCGATACCCCTTGGTCATGATCAACCAGACGCCCATCGGAATGAAAGCCGCGCCGAGAAACATCAGGTGGGTAATCCGCGAACCGGCCAGCGACAGCATCAGAAGAAGAATCGACGCAATAATGACAACCGTCCCGAAATCCGGCTGCAGAATGATCAATCCCATAATGACGGCAGACACCGAAAGGGGAACAGCGACGCCACGGCTGAATTTTTTGAGATGATGAACTTTGCGTGTCAGGAGATGAGCCAGGAAAATGACCATGGCCACTTTCACCAGTTCGGTGACCTGAAAAGAAAACACCCCCATATTGATCCAGCGGGTTGCGCCCCCCCGGCGAATTCCGATATGGGGAATGAAAAGTGCAAGCAGTAAAACAACAGAGATGACGACTCCGGGATAAGCCACCTTTTTTAACTGCTCGTACGGAATTTTCGTCATCACGATCATCATGATCAGACCGGCCAAAACAAAAATCAGGTGTTTTTTGAGAAAGAATTGTCCGTCATTGAACTTCTCCAGGGCCAGAATAGAGCTTGAAGAATAAATCATTGCGGTACCCACCGTCACCAGGATCAAGGTGACCAAAAGCAGGATGACATCCGGAGTATTGGTTTCTTTTTTAACGGCTGATTCCATTTATAAATTCATTACCTCTTCCTTAAAGAAGTTTCCCCGTTCCTTATAATTGGCAAATTCGTCAAAACTGGCGCATCCAGGCGACAACAGCACGATGTCTCCGGGCTTTGCAATGCGATAAGCGGTTTGAATGGCCGCTTTCAGTGTCGCTTCTCTACTGATGGTTACGCTCTGGCTGATCTGCGGTTCTATGCGTTCACGCGCCTCACCAAACAGGATGACCTGTTTTGTTTTTTCGCTAAGCAGCGGTTTCAGCGCTTCAAAATTTCCATCTTTATCCCTTCCACCCAGAAGCAGAATCACCGGCAAGGAGAATGTCTGAAGCGCGCGGGCAACGGCATCGACATTGGTTCCCTTGGAGTCATCGTAGAATTTGACTTCGCCTTTTTCTCCAGCAAATTCAATGCGATGGGGTAACCCGTGGAAACTCGATACAGCCTTTACAATGCTTTCGGGTGAACAGCCGCAAAAGCGTGCCGCTGCCACCGCCGCCATCACATTTTCGACATTATGCAAACCGGGAAGCGAAATCATGCTCAAAGGATAATGCTCTTCCGTTCCGTCCGGCTTTGCGTATACGATGGTCTCAGCCTGCACAAAAATCCCGGGGTTCAGCAGTTGCTTTGAACTGAAGCTAATAACCTGCGATCGAACCGATGCAGCCAGCCCCTTCTGCGCATCATCCTCGGCGTTGATAATCGCCAGATCCGCCTCCTGCTGATTCTTAAATATGCCTGCTTTGACCAGCCGATACGCTTCAAATGATCCGTGATAGTTGACATGATCGCATGTAATATTGAGCAGCACGGCGGCGTGCGGCCGGAACGTGCTGGTCCACTGTAGCTGGAAGCTGCTGATCTCGGCCACGATGAAATCATCGGTCTGCGGAAAACCGGCATAATCAATCAAAGGATTGCCGATATTCCCGCCGATAAATATCTTCTTCCCCGCATAGGCCAGGATCCTGCCCAGCAGGGTAGTGGTCGTCGTTTTCCCGTTGGTGCCCGTCACGGCAACAATCGGCACCCGGATAAAGCGGCAGGCCAGTTCGAGCTCACTGATGATTGGAATCCCTTTTTTCTGTGCGGCGGATAAAATATCATTGCCGGGCGGAATCCCGGGTGAAGGCACCACAAGATCAACGCCATCAAGAACCGTCGCATCATAGTCGCCAACGCTAAGCCAGGACTGTCCGGTCAACGGTTTAAAATGATCTCCCCACTGATGGACAGGTTTTTCATCGACCACGACAACGGCTGCACCACGGGCACCCAGAAACGACGCTGTGGCGATGCCCGTTTTCCCCATGCCGATGACAAGAATTTTCTTTCCTTTCAGTTCCATAATTCCTCTAACGCAGTTTCAGCGTGCCGATGGCCAGCAGTGCAAGCAATATCGAAATAATCCAGAACCGGACGATGACCTTTGGCTCCGCCCAGCCCTTGAGTTCAAAATGATGATGGATCGGCGCCATCCTGAAAATCCGTTTGCCACCCGTCAGCTTGAAATAACCGACCTGGAAGATGACGGAAAACGTTTCCATGACAAATACGCCACCGACAATCGCCAGCAGAATTTCCTGCTTGGTAATGACGGCCACCGTTCCCAGTGCTCCGCCCATCGAAAGCGATCCGACGTCTCCCATGAATATTTCCGCCGGATAGGCATTAAACCATAGAAAGCCCAGTGCTGCCCCCATCAGCGCCCCGCAGAACACCGACAGCTCTCCGGCGCCGGGAACATAGGGAATCTGCAGATAACCAGCGACTTTCACGTTGCCGGCGAAATAGGCAAACAGCAAATACGTCGCAAAACAGATGCCCGCCGGGCCGGTCGCCAGACCGTCCAAGCCGTCTGTCAGGTTAACGGCATTGGCCGCCCCGACGATGACGAAAACACAAAGCAGAATGTATCCCCATCCCAGATTGGGCAAAACGGTCTTGAAAAACGGAATTGTCACCTGCGTGTTAAACCCCGGTTTGAAAAACAAAATAAGGCCGATAAAAAGAGCGATGATGATTTCCGCAGCAAGCCTCTTTTTCCCCGAAACGCCCCGGGAATTCTTCGCAGCCAGTTTTTTGTAATCATCCAGAAAACCGATCAGGCCGAATCCGACCGTCACCAACAGCACCATCCAGATATAAACGACAGAGAGGTTGGCCCACAGCACTGTGGCAATGACCACGGCAAAGATCATCAGCACCCCTCCCATGGTGGGCGTGCCTTTCTTTCCCATATGCGTTTTCGGCCCGTCTTCCCTGATCTGCTGATCAATCTGCAGCTGCTGCAGTTTGCGGATCAGCCAGCGGCCCATAAGGAGACATATCAGCAACGCAGTGATCGAAGCAAAAATAGTCCTAAACGTGATATAACGAAACACGTTGAAGGATGAAAACATTGTATGCAGAGGGTAGATGAATTCGTAAATCACTTTTCTGCTCCCGGTTTACTCAGCTGCTGTTTTACCTTCCGTTGTGTAGATACCCGCGTCTTCACAGATTCTTGCCACAATTCTGTCCATTTTCATCCGTCGGGATCCCTTGACCAAAATCCAGTCTCCTTTGCGTAACTGCCTTTTCAAATGAGCAATCGATTCTTCGACATCCTTTAAGAAAAATATTTGTTTGTCCGACAATCCACCTCCGAGTGCACCTGCCGCGGTAATCTCTGCAGACTCACCCTGCAGAAAAACAGCCGTCACGCCGATGGTCGCCAGAAGCATCCCGACCCGTCGATGCATTTCCCCGGCTGCCTCACCCAGTTCCAGCATGTCCCCTAAAAAAACAAACGCGTTGTGCCCATTTTTGAGGTCCTTGAGAGTCAACAGGGCTTCCCGCATGGAAGCGGGATTGGCATTGTAGGCATCATTGATCAAATAGGCTCCGTTTTTGAGCTTGATGATCTCCATCCGTCCGCTTACCGCCTGAAACATGGTCAGCCCCTGCCGGATCGATTCGGGGCTGATTCCACAGGCCATGGCGGTTGCTGCAGCAGCCATCGCATTGTAAATATTGTGCAGGCCGGCCACTTTCATGTCCACTTTATATGCCCCGCCGTTGATAAGAAGATTGAAAGTCGTTCCTTTCGCGCCGTTTTTCCTGATATCGCCGACACGGACATCGGCGCTGGCGCTCATGCTAAAGGTGACACGACGGCCGGACCATCGATCGGCCACCCGGCAAACCGCTTCATCGTCAAGATTGACCACCGCGGTGCCCGAAGGGCGCATGTGGAAAAACAAATCTCCTTTTTCCTCGGATACAACATCCACCGTGCCAAATCCTTCCAGATGCGCAGGACCGACATTAGTGATGACCCCGACATCCGGCTCGGCAATTTGCGTTAATCTTCGGATCTCACCCCGCGTATTGGTTCCCATCTCCAGGACGGCTATTTCATGCCGGCCGGTCATTCGAAAAATGGTGTGCGGCAGACCGATCAGATTATTAAAGTTCCCCTCCGTCGCGAGAACTTTTTTTTCCTGCCGGAGAATGCATGACAGCATTTCCTTGGTTGTCGTCTTGCCGGACGAACCGGTCAACCCGACCACAGGAAAGGAAAAACGCCTGCGGTATGCCTGCGCCAGGTCACCCAGCGCCTTCAAGCTATCGTTCACTTCAACAACACAGGCAAATTTCCCCGCTGCTTCCGGATTTATCCTGCTGACATCGTGAACAATTACGCCACCCGCCCCGGCATCCACCGCCTTTTGCACAAAAGCATGTCCGTTAAAGTTCTCTCCCTGAAGAGCAATAAAAAGGTTTCCCTGTTCAATGTTTCTGGAGTCGGTGGAAATGCCGCAAAATGTTTTCTCTCCGATTCCGGCAATCAGGTGTCCACCGGTCGCTGCGAGAACCTCCTCCAGGGGAAATACCGGGGATGCAGACTCCGAAGGATCATCCTCCCTGGAAAGAAGCGCCTGTTTAGCGACAATTCGGTCATCGAACGGAATTTTTTTTGTTCCGAATATCTGATAGTTCTCATGGCCTTTGCCGGCAATCAGCACAATATCACCGGATTCGGCCAGATTGACCGCGGCAGTGATAGCAGACTTCCTGTCCGCCATCACCACATAGGCGTTCATGCCTTGAGGCAGTTTAGGATGATCGGGTGAGATCTTCACGGTCTTTTGCCGGTCAATCCCCGCCTCAATCTCACCGATAATCACCAGCGGATCTTCCTTACGCGGATTATCGGAAGTTATAATGGTCAGGTCGCTATAGCAGGACGCCGTTTCACCCATCAGGGGTCGTTTGGCGCGGTCGCGATTACCACCGCAGCCAAAAACAGTCAATATTCTTTTTTGTTTGAGTTTGTCTAAATTCTGCAGCACCTGTTTTAACGCATCAGGCTTGTGCGCGTAATCGACAAAAACATGGACACCGGCCGTCGAATCAATTCTTTCCAGACGTCCGGGCACCAGGGACAAATGATTAATTCCCGCCTCCGTGGCGGAAGGCGCTATGCCGAGGGCGGAAGCGGCGGTGGCGGCAGCCAGGATATTGGACAGGTTGAATCTACCGATGAGCTTGGAGTTCACGGCTATTTCCCTCCCGGACAGACTGATTTTCGCCCGGATGCCTTCCAGTGTTATTTCCTCACTGTCAATTGTCGTCTCATTCCCTTTTTCCAACCCGTAGGATAGCGCAGGCATGCCGATTTCGCCAAACAGCCTTTGTCCCCAGGGATCATCTCGGTTGATCACCATTTTTCGCAGACTGCTTTTTTTGCTTTGCGGCAGGATCTCGGTAAAAAATCTTTTTTTGGCGCGAAAATAATCTTCCATGTCGTGATGGTAATCCAAATGTTCCGGACTGAGATTGGTGAAAATTCCGAGGTCGAAAGCGCAATCATCAACCCTCCTCAAATCCAACGCATGCGAAGATATCTCCGCAATCACATGCGTCACACCAGAGCTTAGCATCTCGCTCAGGATTTTCTGCATTTCAAAAGATTCAGGTGTGGTGTTTGGAGCCGATATGATCTTGCCATTGTAACGGTAATTGACGGTCCCCAGAACACCGCAGCTGAATCCGGCAGCCGTCAGGATGGATTCCAGCAGGTAGGCAACCGTGGTCTTTCCGCTTGTCCCGGTTATGCCGATAACCGTCAACCGGGAAGAAGGATCGCCAAAATAATTCTTTGCCAACTGGCCCAGCGCACGCCGGCTGTCGGGCACGCGGATTGCTGTGACCCCATCGGGCACATGAATCTCTTTTTGATGAACAACGCAACGTGCGCCGTTATCGAGAGCCTGCCTGATAAAATCGTGGCCGTCATGAACAAGCCCCTGGATCGCCACGAAAAGAGAATTTTTTTTGCACTGATCTGCGGCGTAACAAACCGATGACACATAGCCGTTTTGATCGGCCTTATGTTCGATGATTTCAACGCCTTTTAGTAGTTGCCGCAGTTCCATCATTCCTTCTAATTGTTCATTGTGAATTCAATTTTACATACACGTTCATTACCTAAAATCGATCCGGCAGACGGCACCTGTTGGACAGCCCACCCGCTGCCCGAAACGTGTAAATCGATCGATCTGGTTTTCGCCAGCTTCAATGCCTCCCGAATGGTCAAACCTTTAAAATCCGGCATTCTGGATTCATCATCAAGCGTACCTCCGGTCATGTCATCGACGAGCGAACTGTCCGCCGTTACCAACTGTAAATCCTGGGTCTCCTGTGGTTCAAACTCCGGTGTTTTGCGAATGTTTGTCTTATAGCAGTTCAGAATCTGTTCGCTGATATTTTTAAAAACCGGAGCGGCGGCCACCCCGCCCCACTTGTCACGCTGCGGTTCGTCCAGAATAACCACAATGACAACCTGCGGGTTATCGGAAGGGAAAAAACCGATGAAGGAGGTACGAACTCTTTCCGACGAATACGCCCCCCGCGCAAAATCAAATTTCTGTGCAGTCCCGGTTTTACCGGCAACAGCCACATTGGTAATATGAGCCCTCTTCCCGGTTCCGTCTTCAGCGCCGACTACCTGCGTCAACATGACAGACATGCGTTTTGCCGTTTCAGGAGAAACAACCCGGCGAACCGTTTCCGGCGCGTACATTTTAATCGGGTTGTTATTTTTATCCGTCAAGCCGCGTACAATGCGGGGCTTCATCAAAACGCCATCATTGGCAAGTGCAGACATGGCGGTGATCAACTGAATGGCCGTTACCGAAATACCCTGACCGAACCCGATGTTTGCCGTATCCACCCTGGTCCAACTCTTCGCCGGTCTCAGCAACCCGGCCGCCTCACCGGACAAATCGATTCCTGTCCTGGATCCAAAACCAAAATTTTTAATGTAGGCATAAAACCTTTCGCTGCCAAGTTTTTCTGCAATCTTTGCAGAACCGATATTACTCGAATACTTCAGGATATCGCGAACGGCCAAATAACCGTGGCGCTTCCGGTTGGCTTCACGAATCACCCGGTTGGCAACAGCATACTGTCCGTTTTCGCAATAAAACATGTCCGACTCACTGACCAGTTTTTCTTCCAGGGCGGCGGCAACAAGAAAAGGCTTAAAGGTTGAACCGGGATCAAAGGATTCCGTGATTGCCCGGTTTTGCCACAAATCCGGCTTCAGCCCTTTGATGTTGTTGGGGTTGAATCCTTTCTCATTGGCCATGGCCAGGATCTCGCCCGTTTTCGGATCCATGACAATCGCGATACCGCCTTTCGCGCCTTTATCCAGCACCGCCTCCTTCAGATGCGTTTCCACCAGGTTCTGCATTCGACTGTCGATGGTCAGAACCAGATTAGCGCCCTCATCTTTGGGTAATCGATCGCGTTCCACATGCAGAAAAAGTTTTTTCCCTTTGGCGTCTCTGGCCCAGGTCAGTTTTTCCGGAGTTCCTTTTAAGTACGCATCATATTTTTTCTCGAGGCCTTCCAGGCCTTCGGCGTCAAATCCGGAAAACCCGATTAAATGCGCAGCCAGCGGTCCGTTTGGATAAAACCTCTTCGGTTCCTTGATCAGAAAAACCCCTTCGATGTTGGCCGCTTCCACCTGAGCCGCCTGTTGTGAAGATATTTTTCTGGCCAGCCAGCAGAAACTTTTCGGCTCAGAGATTCTTTTATAGATCGTGGATTGATCGGTCTTGAGAATGGCCGCGATCTGCCGGGACACTTTTGCCGGATTGTTTATTCTTGTGGGATCGGCACACACGGAATCGGCCAATACCGACATGGCCAGCTTTTCTCCGTTGCGGTCGTAAATCATTCCCCTTTCCGGGTGAAGTTTTAATGTAGTGATATGCTGTCTCTGGGCGAGCGTCTTTAATTTCTCGCCGGATAGAACCTGCAACTGAAAAGCCCGGGACAATAATGCGATAAACAAAATCAAAAAAATCGTCAGGATGCTTGCCAGCCTGAATTTCAGCCATTTTTTTGAGTCTGCCGCCATACTCACTTCCCCGTTTTCTTTAAAACAATGACCTGTTCCGCATCGGGATATGACATCTGCAGTTTATTTCTTGCGATATCTTCAATCCTCTGCGGCGCTTTGAGCATTGCCAATTCGAGCTTCAGTCTTTTTTGTTCTTCCAGTAAATTTTCTTTGGCGTTCAGTGTTGCCGCAATCTCATATTCCAGCCTGGTCATTCGAATATGCGAACCGACATAAATTACTGCGACAAACATGAGGACAAGAGCCACCACAATAATTGTCGGATACTTCACTCCGAAAGAAGGGGCGGCTTTTTCTTTCATCTGCCTGCCACTCGGGATCGCCTGAGTTCCTGCCGTCTGCGCCATATTCAGATCCTTTCCGCCACGCGCAGCTTCGCGCTGCGGGCACGCGGGTTCCGGTACGCTTCCGCCGGGGACGGCACCACCGCTTTACGTGTCATTTCTTTCAAGACAGCCTTTTTGTGGCAGACACAGTACGGGATATCCTTCGGACAGACACAGGTTGCGGCCATATCGCGAAAGGTGTTTTTTACAATCCGGTCTTCGAGCGAATGAAAGGAAATAACGCCGATGCGTCCACCGGTCGAAAGGGCGTCTACGGCTCCTTCTATCCCCGGAACAATGCAATCCAGTTCGTGGTTAACCGCTATCCTGAGTGCCTGAAATGTTCTTGTGGCGGGATGAATCTTCTGGTGCCTCATGCCGGAAGGCATGACCGAAGCGACAAGACCTGCCAACTCCGCTGTCGTCTCAATCGGAGAGGACTGTCTCTTTCTTGATATTGCCCTGGCAATTCGCGCAGCCATTTTTTCTTCCCCGTATAATCGAAAAATCTTTCCCAGTTCAGTTGGCGTAAAATGGTTGACAATATCATAAGCGCTAAGCTTCAAATCCTGATCCATCCGCATATCCAGTGGCGCGGACTGATTGAAACTAAACCCTCTGTGCGCCGTATCCAGTTGATGAGAAGAAACACCCAGATCCAAAAGCACGCCATCAACTTTCTCGATATGCAATTCTTTCAGTACAGAGGCCAGATCGGAAAAGTTAGCCTTAATCAGAGTTACTCTCGATCCGAATGGCGCCAGCCTCTCTCTGGCGGCCGAAAGGGCATCCGCGTCACAATCGATCCCGATCAGCCGGCCCTGTGTCTGTTCCAGAATCGCGCGTGCATGCCCCGCTCCGCCTATCGTGCCGTCCACATAAACGCCTGTTTCGTTTCCCACAAGCCATGACAGAACCTCCTGAAGCATCACCGGCTGATGAGAAAAATCAGCGTTCATGATCATATACCCAGGTCAGCTATATAATCACTGAACTTATCCATGTCGGCAGCGGCTTTCTTCACTTCCTCGTCAAACCGCTCCCTCGACCAGATTTCGATATCTTTGATCATGCCCGCCAGAACAATATCTTTTTCCAAATTGGCATATTCGCGTAACGTAGGTGGAATCAACACCCGGCCCTGACTGTCGAGAATGCAGTCCACTGCAGGGGACATAAAAAATCTCTGAAACGAGCGGACTTCCTTGCGTAAAATGGATTGATGTGATATTTTTTCTTCGAGGATAAGCCATTCATCGGAAGGGAATACCCTGAGGCAACCATTTCCTTTCGTGATGACCATGCGGTTATCGTGTTCTTGCGCAAATATTTCACGAAACTTCGACGGGAAAATGATTCTTCCCTTTTCGTCGATAGCATGATGAAATTGGCCACGAAATCTAGACACTTAAAATATCCTCCACATTCATCCACTTTACTCCACGTGGCCCAACTATAGAGAGGGAAATTGCCTTTGTCAAGGAAAAAATGCATCTTTTTTCTTATCAAGTAACTTAAAATTACTAACAAAACGGGAAATGTAACCGGATCATTTCAAGCGATGGTCCTGAAAAATTTTCAAGAAGATTCCGAAACGATATCTATACGGAGGGAAAAATCGCAAAAAGCAGGATGGGAAGTTAATTATATACTAATAAAATCAAACATATAAGACAGGCTACCGCAAAGACTTATTTTTCTTTATTGCTGTCCGGCACCGATTGTTCAGCAGTACCGGTAACTTCAAGGCTGGTTGCGTTTTTGCCGGCATGCTCACCTTCACCACCCGTTACCTCAATACCGACAACATCCTCGCTTTCAGCATCGGCCGCGTCGGCACTAACAGCAGCCTCTTTGCGAATGCGCTTTGTCGCAGCAATATGATCGCTCAGTTTTGATGAAAAATAGTGCGTGCCGTCATTTTGTGCCACAAAAAAGAGATAATCCACTTTTGCCGGATTGAGAATCGCCTGAAACGAATCCAACCCCGGGCTGGCGATAGGCCCCGGCGGCAATCCCTTGATAATGTAAGTATTATAGGGGGATTCTCTCCTGTAGTGCTTACGAAGAATTTTCCCGTCAAAATCTTTCATGTCATAAACCGTTGTGGGATCACATTGGAGTGGCATTTCCCTACTCATCCGGTTATAAAAAACGGCCGCAATCAAGGGTTTTTCCTCCTTCCTCCAGGATTCTTTACCCACAAGGGAGGCAAAAGTCACAAGCTGATGGGGATCAAGACCTTTTGCCGCCGCTTGGTTAATCATTTCCGGTGATATTTTTTTCCAGAAACGATCAACCATCGAGCGCATAATCTGCCTGGTGCTCATGGAACGATTGAACAAATACGTGTCTGGGAAAAGATATCCTTCAATCGAAGGCCCCAGAACTCCTATTAAAGATAAGAATGCCCTGTCTTCCGACAGTTCAAAGAAGGTTTTTTCATCGATCAGTTTGTACTCATTGAGACGGGCCGCAATTTGCCTAAGGGAAGAATCCTCGTAAATTACTACACGGTAATTTTTGATGTCTCCATGAATCAGTTTTTTCACCAGTTCAGACGGGGAAAGAGAGGTGGAAAACTCGTATTCACCGGCTCGAATGGTGCGGGTAGCTCTTTTGACGCCGACTAGCGCATAAAAGAAAAACCTGTTTTTAACCAGTCCGGCATTACTGAGAATTTTTGTTGCGTTAACAAAACTGGTACCTGTAGGAATATCAACCAGTACGGTCGCTTCTTTTTCCGCGTCAATAGGGGTTCTTGCGTAAATAAACAGCCAGGCACCAAAAACAACGGCAAAAACGACGAGCACGGCAAAAACGCAACAGAATATTTTTTTTATCGTTAATTTCATTTCCTGTCACACTGACCCATTTGAAAAAAAACGGAATGCTGAAAGATTGAATCTAAGCCTATCCTGTCTTCGATTTGCCAAGGTTATCCAGGTAACTCTGCAGGATCAGGCAAGCTGCCAGCTGATCGACTTTTTCTTTCCTTTTTTGCCAGCGAACGCCGGATGAAATTAATATTTCCTCAGCCTCTTTGGTCGAAAGCGTCTCCGGCCATTTCATCACCGGCAGCAAAAAAGTTTTTTCGAGCAAGGAGGCGAAACGGTTCACCTTTTCACACTGAATACCTTCGGAGCCATCCAGACGCACAGGGTATCCAATAACAATTTTTTCAATAGAATAATCCTGAATCCAACGGCTCAAAATTTCCAAATCATGTTTTTTGGTTCGGCGAATCAGTGTCGGCAATCCCTGAGCCGTTATTCCCAGTTCATCACTGACGGCAAGGCCAATTCTTTTCTCTCCATAATCCAATCCCAAAATGCGCAAAAAACACCTCGTTTCCTGTAATATTTAGCAATTCCGGGTTTTATTTTCAAGGCTTAAATCGTGGATGAATCTTTCGCTTTTTGCTAGAAAATCCGCACATCATCTTCGCTGCTTCCGAAATATAATGTTGTGAAAATGAATGGAGTTTGTTATCTCAATTCACCTTGTAATTTCGACAAAAGGAAAAACCATGCAGCATTTTGTTTTAGGTACAGCCGGTCATGTGGATCACGGGAAAACATCTTTAATCAAAGCACTGACCGGTATTGATACAGACCGTCTCAAGGAAGAAAAAGAAAGAGGCATCACGATTGAACTGGGATTCGCTTCTCTGGGGTTACCGTCTGGAAATACCCTCGGAATTGTCGATGTGCCGGGACATGAAAAATTTATCAAACACATGGTGGCGGGGGCAGCCGGCATTGACCTTGTTTTAATGGTCATCGCCGCAGATGAAGGCGTTATGCCGCAAACCAGGGAACATCTGCAAATATGCTCCCTCCTGGGCATTAAGGCGGGCCTGGTTGCCCTGACCAAAAC
>CAZXIP010000040.1:0-2392 GCA_964640755.1 uncultured Smithella sp.
TCCAGATATTCGCGCCGCAAGACCGGTGGGATAACTGCTATCGGATAGCCTGCCTGCAACAAGGCAAGATTCATCAGGCGCGCCGCCCTACCGTTGCCGTCAATGAAGGGATGGATAGTTACAAGTTCCTTGTGAATGATTGCCGCAAATTCAACTGGATGATTTTTTCCCCGTATTCCGGAGTGTGTCCTTCATCACGTCCCCCTTCATGAAACATTTGCCATTTATGTTTGCTGTTCAGTTTTTGCCGGGGTTCAAGTCCCCGTGGGACTACCAGAATAAAATCAAATACTCAGAAATAACTTTTCAGTATCATGTATGGTTTTTAAAAATCATTCCCCATCACTATCCCCAACAGGCAGACAAAAAAGCCTGGGGAATGCACCAATACTACATTTCCATCTGAATCAGATTGGGTCCTTGTTCATTGAGCGCCCTGCCAAGCTCTCTCGCAAGATCATCCGCAGTTGTTACCTTAACGGATGGCACACCCATTCCCCTGCCTATATTCACCCAGTCAATGCCTGCAAGGTCGGTGAGATGGGATGCACATTTGCCTGGTGAAACTCCCAGGCGACCATACTCGAATTTTAGGATATCATAGCTCCGGTTGGAGCAGATGAGCGTGGTGACATTCAATCCTTCCTTTGCCTCTGTCCATAAAGACTGCAGGGTATACATGCCTGCGCCGTCCGCCTGGAAATTGATCACAGGCCTGTCAGGGCAGGCGATGGCAGCACCCACTGCGCATGGCGCGCCCTGGCCAAGCGATCCTCCCGTGAGCGTAAGCAGACTGAAAGGCGGAACACCGGAAGTGATGGAATAGTACATAAGGCCGGTTGTGATTGCCTCGTCAATTACAATTGCTCCCTCAGGCTGAAAAGCTGCTATGACCGAGCAAATAGTTGACGAGTTGAGAGCGCCCGCAGGGAATCCAGGTCTTTTTAGCGAGGGAAGTATCCCCGGATCTAGAATTTTGGGCGCATCTAGCTCGTCTGCGAGTACATTCAAGACTTCCAGCAGATCTTGATTATGCTTGGAAAGGTGAATTTTCCTCTGCTCTTCTTTTAAATAGTTTGCAGGAATACCTTCATACCCGAAGAAGGATACAGGCTCTTTGGCTCCGATAAAGACAAACACCTCGTACTTCGACAACATGTCTATGGCCATCTCCGGGAGGTAAGGTATGCGGCTTATGTCAGGCAACCCGGCACCCCGCTCGATATATGCCGGAAAATTCTCGGCGATGAGATCACAGCCGCATGCCTGCTTTATCCTTGCAGCAACCATTAATTCTTTTCTCCCTATACAGTTGTTACCGAGAACAAGGGCAGCCTTTTTACCTCCCCTCAACAAGGCTGCCGCTGATTTGACCGTATATTCATCTATGGATCGTTTCTCCTGCTTCTGAGGAATAACCAAGTTGTCCCCGCACTTCTTCGTCTGGAGATTAAACGGGACGATGAGGGTTGCGATCTGCCCTGTTTCCGTGGCGTCAATTGCATCTGCCATATCCTGCCCGAGGAGATCGGAAGAGCTACAGGTGCGGTACCATCCGGAAACCGTCTGAGCCAAAGATTCGATATCCATGGCAAGAAGCGGGTCGAATTCACGATGCCAGGTGGAATGCTCGCCTACCACGGTTACAATTCTAGTGTGTGCCCTCCTGGCGTTATGCAAATTCGCAATTCCGTTTGCAAGACCTGGCCCCAGATGGAGAAGCACCATGGCAGGCTTTTGGAGCATCCTTGCATAGCCATCCGCAGCCCCGGTACACACACCTTCAAATAGCCCCAGTACCGGCCGAATGCCTCCCACCGTATCAAGGGCAACTACAAGCGGAAGCTCGGTCGTACCCGGATTGGCAAAACATACCTCCACCCCTGAGTCCTTTGCAGCTTTAATAATACATTCCGCTCCGTTCATTGCGTCCTCCACGATTGATTTCGGACTGACTCAAGACAGTCGCCATCTCAGCGTATTCAACCCCCAGCTTTTCTTCAATAGATTGCCCCAATCTATGAGTGTCATAGTATATAATCCGGTTCAACTGAAAAGGGTTCAACCTTTCGGCAACCGCCTGACCAATGCGTCCAAACCCCACGATGCCCCATACCTTCCCTTTAAGCTCCGCAGGTTTTATGCTCATCTGCTCCCATCCACCCAACTTTGTGCTTGTATGAGCATGGAACATATTTTTGAGAAGACAAAGTCCCCAGGCGATCGTATGTTCGGCCACGCTGTCAGTATTGGCACCTGCGGTATTAGCCACTTTGATGCCCCTTGCCGTGCATGCCTCCACATCTATGTGCTGGTAGCCTACGCTGGGCTGCTGGATGAACTTCAGATTTCGTGCTGCAGATACAATATCTGCGGTGATCTTTTGCTTGAA
>CAZXIP010000040.1:2492-12161 GCA_964640755.1 uncultured Smithella sp.
AATTTCAAGAGGACGGACTTGACTTGACAGTATGATAGGAAGGGCGATCAGCGATTTTATTCATAATACCATTTTGCATTAACGGGCGTGGGTGAGGAGATTGTAAAGGAGGATTTATGGGCATACATACCTATAAAGCAGCTTCGGTTTTGAAGGAAACGGGAATGATGGTGGAAAGTGATGTGAGAGGATTCAAAGTCATCGCTGATGAACCCAAGGCTCTAGGCGGAACCAATATGGGTATAAGCCCCGTGGAAAGCCTTTTGTGCGCGCTGGGTGCATGCCAGTGCATGACGGCCCGGTTTTTTGCCATGCTTCTCAAGATTGATCTTACTCAATACCGCGTGGATATTGAGGGGGATGTCGATGCCATAGGTTTTCTCAATGCGGATTCGGGCATCCGCCCCGGCTTTCAGGAAATCCGATTGACTGTCCATGTCAAGGCCAATGCCCCTGCGGAGAAGATTGCAGAACTGCTGGCTCTGGTGGAAAGCCGCTGTCCTGTTGGTGAGACTGTCTTCAATGGCGTGCCCGTTGTTGTTCGGCATATCCAATAACGAAGATCGATAATGAACGGATCACCGCTCAACCTGCTTTAAGGAAAAAACGCATTGTCCATTGTACTGAAAGTACAGATCTGGGTCCGTAATTTTTGATATCAGCCTTCCTGGCAACCATGCTCATGCACAGCACAGGCAATTCCCGAATCTTCCAGTTTTCCTGAAAGCCAGCTTTGAGCAACGGCTTTCACATCTCCTGAACATCCGCGCAGCACATCAATGCCATGGCTGTTCAATACGTTGACGGCCCCCTGTCCCATGTTGCCTGCCAGCATAAGCTTTACTCCTTTTTCGGCGAGTGTCTGAGCTATATTGGATTTGCATCCGCAGCCGGCAGGGGATGCAATCTTTTCTTCAGCGGTTATTTGTTTCCCGCTATCAATAGTGAATACAGTAAAGTGTTCACAATGTCCGAAGTGTTCGTCAATCTGGTTCATCCGTGATGGTAATGCGATTTTCATAAATTTCTCCTTTAAATAAAGTATTGATTATTTCTTCATGACCCTGCGTCTTTTTCCATGTCCGCAGGATTGTGTTTCGTCCAAAGAAACTGTGCCGCCTTCGATTTTCAGGGCCTTGCCATTTATCAGGACGTCGGCTATTTTTTTGTGTGCCGATTCAATGATCCTGCCGAATGTCTGCCGGGAAACATTCATTTGGGCTGCTGCGTCTTCCTGGTACAACTGTTCATGGTCCGCCAGACGAATCGCTTCGAATTCATCCAGGTTCAGGACGATTTCTTCCAAATCCACAACGGGGATCCCCCGGGGCTTGAAATAGTTTTTATCAGGCATTCCGCAAATATGACGTCGACATTTCGGCCGGGGCATTGATCTTCATTCTCCTTATGACTCATTATAAGCATATGCCCATAACCTGTCAAGGGATAATTTTATTGTTTTTAGAAATCACTCACCTTCGGCCAGTTGTTTTAATGCTTTATGATTCAGAATGGTGATTACACGACCCTCTGTGGAGAGGATACCGTCATTGGTCATTTTTCTCAGGGCGCGGGAAAGGGCTTCCGGTGTGGCACCCAGAATCTTGGAAAGTTCCCGTTGTGAAATCGTCAGTTTCACGCTGGTTTTTCGATCCGCGTTATCTTTCGATAATAAATGACACAGGAAAGATGCCAGTCGCCCGGGAATTTCTTTTAAGGCGAGGGATTCGATGAGTGTCATGGAATCCTTGAGGCGCTGAGACAGTATTTGAATGATGTTAAACAGGATCACGGGTTCCTGCCTTGCTGTTGCTTCCATAACCATACCAGGTATTAGAATGACAGAGCTTTCTACAATGGCCATGGCGCTTGCCGGAAAGGATTCAGTGGCAAAAGCCGTGCAAAGGCCAAACGGGTCCCCAGGTCCAAGCAGTTGAAGCGTCTGCTCTTTGCCTTCCATCGAACTCCTGTAGAGTTTTAACTGACCGGAGATGACCACATAAAAAGACCGTATCGGATCTGCCTCGCTGATGACTATCTCGCCGGATTTAATTTTTTTGTATTTTGCCTGTGCCGCCAGCAATTGTAGTTTTTCCAAAGAAACGCCCTGAAACAGCACTATATCCTTTATTTGATTGGTAATATCCATAGACAAAAAAATTCTCCCCCGTTGATTTAGATCAATGAAATATAAAAGATCAGGGTGTATTAATGAAATCAAAAGCAGTTAGTTTTTACCATAGACGCAAAAGAGAAACAAAAAAAATCATCGATAAGGAGAAACGAAGATGAGTAATTCAGAATTTGTAAAGCATGCGGATGACAGTAATTTCAGCACAATAGTCTTAAAAGAAGAGAAGCCGACTCTGGTTGATTTCTGGGCTCCCTGGTGTGGCCCATGTCGGGCAATCGGCCCGATTCTTGAGGAACTTGCTGTGCAGTATGGTGAAAAGGTTAATATTGTCAAAGTGAATGTGGACGATAATCAGGCAATAGCCGCGCAGTACGGTGTGAGAAGCATCCCGACATTGATTTTGGTTAAAAACGGCAAAGTACAGGAGACACAGGTCGGTTTGTTATCTAAAAATCAACTGGCGGCATTAATTGATAAAAACTTGAACTAATGTACAAGTGGGGAGGTGGTTTGCCGCCTCCCCCCATCAGAGAGGATTAAAAAATGAACGATTTGTTGATTTTACTTTTGATCATCGGCGGGTGGATTTTTGTGCAGGTCTGGCTTTTGCCACACATGGGCGTATCTACCTGAGTGAGACAAGCTTGTCCGGTCAAGGACAAGAAGAAAGTATCTGAGGTGGAAATTGATCAAGAAAAAAGTTAATATAATCATTATTGGACGGCGATGAATGAAAATAAAGAAAGGAGAAGAAGATGAAAAAGAATATGGGAACAATAGACCGGATTATTAGAACAGTGCTGGCCATTGCCGTTGGTGTCCTTTATATGACCGGGAACATTACAGGGTTTGCAGCGATTATTCTGGGTGTTCTGGCAATTGTGTTTATCATAACCAGCTTGATTGGTTTTTGCCCTTTATACGTGCCTTTGAAAATTTCCACGATCGGCAAACCGAAGTGAATACTGGAGAATAATCAATTAATACAAATACCTATAATCACAGCAGGCTATCATTCTCCCCATCTTCCAACTTGAGGCTCAAGGCCATAGAATACCATCTCCCTGAAGAGCATCCTTGACTTATTAGCGATTATAATATAAAAGACGTCGTCTTGAAAAAGGCAAACCGCATTGAAAAAGCGGGACGCAAAGTTAACGGCCTAATTCCCGTTTACGGGATACGGTGGCTGAACTGCCGGATAGTATATTGACTAGCAATAAAAAATGCAATTACATCACTACTTCGAGTTAGTTCCCCGTATCAAAATTGAAAAATCCGTTAGCTCTAAACTTGAATTGTGCAACAAGTATTAGGCTACAGCTCAATACTTGCTCATTATCCGTAAGACTCAGCCATCAAAGCTGACAAAGAATAAGAAAGGAAGTAAGATAAAATGAAAAATTTAATTTTTGGAACAATACTTTTGGCCCTGATAACGGCAGCTTCTATGCCGGCAATTTCACAGGCTCAGCAACTGAATTCTATGGGGATTCCGATCGAAGATCCATCTAAGCCATCACCGAAACCGCAAGTTCAACAAACGCTGAAACCCCAGGCTCAACAGCCACAAATTAAGCCCCAGAATCCACCGGCACAGGCACAAAAGCCCCAAGTACAGGCGCAGAAAACACCGGTTCAGCAACCGCCAAAACCGCAGGTTCAACCGCAGAAGGCACAGGTTAAGCCACAACTGAATTCTCTGGGCATTCCGGTAGAAAATCCGACTAAGCCATAGCTGAAACCGAGTTCAGAAACAGAAGAAACCGTTGGTGCAATCATTACAGAAACAGCCACAAAAAATTTTTCTCGGGTTGTAAAACAGATTGTCAGCCTTTGAGGAATAGAAGCTTTACCGGCCTCATCTGCTTTTTGCCATGGTTGATGGCGGAAAATGATTCAGTGCTTTGTCAATATGGAGACTCTTCATGGCTGAGCTGGATAAGGTATTGAAGGCAGCGACAAATGCCGGAGCTTCGGATCTTCATCTGGCGCCCGGCGAGCCTTTTATTATCAGAAAATTAGGCAGGCTGAGAAAGATTCAGACGCCCTCCCTGACCCGTGAAATATGCGAACAGTTTATTTATGAACTGCTCGACACCCAACAGAAAGAGACGCTTGACAAACAACTCCAGCTTGACTTTGCCTATGAAGTAGAGGGATCGGCCAGATTCCGGGGAAGTGCGATGCGCCACCAGGCAGGGCTCAGTGCGTCCTTTCGTATCATACCGTTTGAAATTCCCACTTTTGAAGCACTGGGGCTCCCGGAGACGGTGAAAAAAATCATGGATAATCACCAGGGTCTGGTTCTCGTGACCGGTGCTACCGGTCAGGGGAAATCGTCAACACTGGCCGCCATGGTTGATTATGTCAATGCAAACCGTGCCCACCATATCATTACGATAGAAGACCCCATCGAATTCATTCATCCTGTAAAAAAATGTGCCGTCAATCAGCGGCAATTGGGCCGGGACACGTTATCCTATGCCAACGCGTTGCGAGGCGCCCTCCGCCAGGATCCGGATGTCATCATGGTGGGTGAGCTGAGAGATCTTGATACAATTTCGCTGGCCATTTCTGCCGCCGAAACAGGCCACCTTGTCATTGGGACCCTGGCTACATCAAGTGCCCCAAAGACGGTTGACCGTATCATAGACTCTTACCCGGCCGCGGAACAGGGCCAGATCCGCGCCATGCTGGGTGAATCCATAAAGGCGGTGATTACCCAAAGGCTTATCCCCCGCGCCGATCTCACCTCAATGGCGCTGGCGGTGGAAATTTTAATCGGAACCCTCCCGGTGGCAAATCTCATTAAAGACGGAAAGGTTTTTCAAATCCCTTCCATGATGCAAATGGGAAAGTCCGTGGGCATGCAAATCATGGATGAATCCATCATGTCACTTTTGAAAGCTCAAACCATCAGCGCAGAAGAGGCATACCGCAATGCCGACAACAAGGCCATTTTCAAACCATTGATGGAAAAGGAAAATCAATCGAAACCCCGTTAGAGCATGATGTGCAAGGAGTAGCGTCGCATGGCCAGAATTGATGAATATTTTATAGAGATGAAAGAGCGCGGGGCAAGCGATCTGCACATGGTCATCGGTTTCCCGCCCATGCTGAGGCTTCGCGGGGAGTTAACACCAACAGATCATCCGGTTTTGACGCCTGAATCAAACCGGGAGTTCCTCTTTGAGATGCTAAATGAGAATCAACAGGCCACTCTGGAAAGCCATCGTGATTTCGACATGGCATATGAACTGGAAGGAGTTGCACGGTTTCGCTGCAACTTTCTTTACCAGCATCGGGGGGTGGGAGCGATATTCAGACTGATCCCGACGGATATCCTGACCCTGGAACAGCTGCAAATGCCGCCGGTATTGAAAACCATCGCCATGTTGAAACGCGGCCTTGTTCTGGTGACCGGCCCTACGGGGAGCGGAAAATCGACCACCCTGGCGGCGATGATCAACTACATTAATGAAATGCGCGACGCCCACATCATCACGATTGAAGACCCGCTGGAGTTTGTACACCCCAACAAAAAGTGCCTTTTCACCCAGCGTGAAATCGGAACCCACGCAAAGAGCTTTGCCGATGCGCTGAAGGTAGCGGGCCGAGAGGACCCGGATATTATCCTTGTGGGCGAGATGAGGGACACCGCCACCATATCGCTGGCGCTCACCTGCGCGGAGCTGGGTATTCTGGTCTTTGGAACCTTGCACACCAACAGTGCATCCAAGACGATAGACCGGATCATCAACGCCTTTCCCTCCGACCAGCAGGAGCAGACGAGGACCATGCTGGCAGAGTCCTTAAGCGCAGTGGTGGCCCAGCAGCTTTTAAAAACAAAGGACGGCAAAGGCCGGTGTGCGGCCATTGAGATTCTGCTTGGTTCTTCGGCATTGGCCACAACGATCCGGGAGGGCAAAATATCCCAGATCAATTCTATTATCCAGACAGGGACCAATATCGGGATGCAGAACATGGATCAGCATCTTCTCCAACTTATCAAGGAAGATAAAATCACAGCCAGGGCGGCCTACGAAAAGGCGCTGGACAAGAAAATTTTTGAGAAAATGATTGAGAAGGAGTCAATGTCATGAATCCCAACGATGATCTTTGCGAATTGGAGCGTCAACAATGCATCCTGGAGGAGGAGCATCGAATGAAAGTGGAAAAAAACAAACACCGGGCAACCGTTTTACGAAGCGACGGCCTGAAACTGGATGTTAATTTCTATTTAAGCCCATACGCAAATGAACACTCCGGGAAAGAACTCATCCTGGACATCCTTAATTCAGGCTCGGCATTTCTTCCCATAGAGGATATCAACACCGGAGCGATTTATTTTATCAATACGGACAATATTATGTATCTGGAAATTTCCGAAAGGGATCTTGAAGAAGAGACGCTGTTGAGCCGCGAAAAACGTGTGCAGGTTGAATTAACAAATCATGAGACCCTGGATATGAGTTTTTTTATAGAAATGCCCGAAGAAAGATCCCGTGTCAGTGATTATCTCAATTTCACCCCGCGGTTTATCTATCTTTGCGGAAAAGAGAGAGACATGATTGTGAATAAGACTTACGTGTTTTCCGTTAAGGATTTATAAATCAAGGATGCAAGAAAGTTCATATCCATTGGTACATTCATCGAGATGTTGCGGATTGCTGACTAAACCATCGGAATCACTTTGCCGACTGCATTAAAAAGTCATATAAACAAATAAGGAGTGAAGACCATGAGCATGGAACCGACAAAAATCCCCACCACCATCAGCGCTAACGAATTCACCATCAAAGTCCTTCAGATTCTTCCACGTCTGCCTTCAATGATCTTCAACCTGGTAAAAGGGCTCAAAAGCATCGGAAGCAACACCGGCAATTCATGGGGATTTCAATTGGAAAAAATTGCGGCACAATACCCGGATAATCCGGCGGTGAAGTCGCCCGACGGAGTTCTAACCTATCGCCAGCTGAATGAACGGGCCAACCGTTACGCCCACTATCTTCTCTCCAACGGTGTCGGAAGGGGCGATATTGTGGTGCTTTGTTTTGAAAACAGGCCTGATCTGCTTGCCGCATACTGCGGCTGCTCCAAGGTGGGGGCCATCGCTTCGCTCATCAATACCAACCAGCGCGGCGAGTCGCTCATCCACAGTTTCAACCTGAATAAAGGCAAGGTCGTGATTATCGGCGAGGAATGCTATAGCTTCTTCAGCGAAGCACGCCCCGGAATAGATCTTTCAAAATCAACGCTGGTGATGGTACGGGATGAAGGAAAACTGAAGCCCTCTGACATTACCGACATCACCTTTGAACTGGAAAGCAAAAGCGCCGAAAATCCATCCACCACAAAGACCGTCACCCTGAAAGATACCGTGGCGTATGTTTATACGTCAGGCACAACCGGAGGACTGCCCAAAGCGGCGGTCATCATCAACAAGCGGGCCGTATCGGCCATGTTCTGGTTTGGACGCTTTGTCATGCCTGTGAAGCCGTCAGACACGATTTACATCCCGCTTCCGTTTTTTCATACAAATGCGATCACGGTAGGTTGGCCCCCGGCCTTGTATAACGGAGCGGCGGTCGCCCTGCGCAGGAAATTCAGTGCCAGCAAATTTATGGAAGACGTCCGGCAGTTTCATGCCACCCATTTTATTTACGTGGGGGAAGTGTGCCGCTACCTGATGGCGACTCCCGCCGGCTCCAACGATCATAAAACAACACTCAAATACATATGCGGCAACGGGCTGCGGCCGGATATCTGGATGCCCTTCAAAAAGCGCTTCGGTATTAAGAAAATCTATGAGTTTTACGGCGCAGCAGAAGGCGTGGGTGTTTTCACCAATTTTCTAAACATCGACTACAGCGTCGGGACCAGCGTAACGCCTTTTGCCATCGTGGCTTATGACACGGAAAACGATGCCCCTGTCAGAAATGAACAGGGCTACATGAAAAAAGTCGGAAAAGGGGAAACCGGCCTTTTAATCATGGAAATTTCAGAAAAAACCCCCTTCCCCGGTTATTCCGACAAAAAAAAGACGGAGGAGAAAATTTTCCGCAATGTCTTCAAAAAGGGAGACATGTGGTTCAATACCGGAGACATGCTCAGGAATATGGGCTTCCGCCACGCGCAGTTTGCGGACCGTCTGGGTGACACGTTCCGCTGGAAGGGTGAAAATGTGGCCACACAGGAAGTCGAAAAGGCCATCGACAGCTTTGCCGGCGTTTCCGCTTCCGCGGTGTACGGGATTACCATGCCGGGAAGCGACGGCAAAGCAGGCATGGCTGCCATTATCAGAGATGACAAGATAACACCGGATGTTACCAGACTGGCCCAACATCTGAAAGCAAGCCTGCCCAAATATGCCGTGCCGATTTTTGTGCGCTTCGTCCCGGACTTCGAATGGACAGCCACACACAAAATCAAGAAAACGAATCTTAAAAATGAGGGATACGACCTGTCGCAGGTGAAAGGGGAAATATATATTCTTTTACCGGGCAGTGAAGAATATGAAAAACTAAATGATGATATTTACCGAAACATCATTGCCGGCAAATACAAGTTTTAGGATTCATAGATGAAAGTCATTGAGGCCGGCAAGAAGATGCAGGTTAAAGGCTACATGGCGATTTTATGCTGTTCCCAGATCTGGATAAAGGCAATTAGTTTTATATAAATAAGGATGGGCTTCGTCTGAATCCGTGCTGCATCGGTGTCCCTGTTAATTTTTTTCATGATCCGCTTCTTCCAGAAGCAACGGCGGCAACGATGGCCGCTCCGATTCCAGGCCCATCCGTGGCGGAGCAAAGTGCTATCTTTTCCGCGCCGTCTCCAAGAAGTTCTTGCATAATGTTGAGTATATTTGTCCTGAACCCCGGAAATTTTTCAAACAAAGACCCATCAACAGCAACCGTATGATACCTCTCGAGACCTGCGTCCATCCAGGAGATCACCGCGGCAATTGCCGATCCCGCAATGCGGGCGGCCCGCCTTGAAACGATATGACTGATTCGGACTGCAGCCTCACGATCGTGATCGGTTGCGTTCTCAAGACCAAACCCTGCAAGAAAATCTTTCCCCCCGGCCACCTGTGACAAATGTTCCGTCGTAACAGAGTATCCATGTTCAAAAATATACCTGTGCTTCTTTTGAAGGAGGCAACCTTGGTCGATCATATCCAAAATGACCAGGCGGGTCAGTTCTCCCAGATACATTCCGGAAACCATCTTTTCCATGAGCTGCAGGCCGGCGTTTTGGGTTGCGCGGTCAAGCTCCTGATCGTATCTGTTCATTTCAAGTTTATCGAAGTTCCCCCACTCGAGGTTGACGATCATGTCCTGCTGTTCATAAGAACCCGAATATTTTGCAATACGGCAAATATTTTCAGAATAGCACGCATTGGTGCCGGTTCCCACAATCACGCCCATGTCGCATGAGGCATCGGCATAACTTTTCGTCATCAGCGTTCCTGTTGTGTCATTGGCAAGGGCTGTCACGGAAATATTTTTGATGTTTTTGCGGACGAG
>CAZXIP010000041.1:0-12083 GCA_964640755.1 uncultured Smithella sp.
AATTTGTCAGGTTTTGGCGCAAATGAACTTTATGGCCGTCATACCGGTCTGGCCCGTCTAGTGGTTTACCGGGAAATCTTCTCCACGGGGATCGGTGCGCTTACCATGCCGTTGTATATCGGCATGTCTGCGGAGACAGGAAATGTCTGGAATAAAAGAGCGGATATTAATTTCGATTCTTTGATTCTGGCCGGCAGTGTTTTTATCGGAACAAAAACCTTTCTTGGCCCGATTTATCTTGCCTATGGCCAGGCCCAGCGCAGCCATTCGTCAGTTTATCTTTACCTGGGCCAGCGTTTTTAATATATCCCGCATGAACCGGTACATCTGGAAGAAGGATGGGTTGACCCCAAGAAACACGTTCATAAATCATCGTAATTTCAGTAGGATACAAACATGAAGGATCATTTTCCCGGAATATAAAGTAATCGGGAACTTTTGGTTGCTTTCATTTGTCTAAACACTAAAATCGTAAAAAGCGATGTATTTCGCGAGGGAGGTTTCTTATGAAAAGAGCAGGATTTTGGTTGTTGGCATTTTATACTTTGCTATCCATTTTGTTTGCCGAGCAATCATTTGCGCAACCGCAAGAGGGGGAGGACAGAACCTTGTCTCCGTATTTCTTTGTTAACAGCGACAATCCCGATGCGGATCGTCTGCCATTGAAATCCACAAAAGCGTCAGTCAATATTGCCGGTGTCATTGCGGATGTGCTGGTAACACAGGTTTATAAAAACGACGGCCGTAAACCCTTGGAAGCCGTTTATGTTTTTCCGGCGTCCACACGCGCCGCTGTTTACGGCATGAAAATGACCATCGGGAAGAGAGTCATTGAGGCAAAGATCAAAAAGCGTGATGAAGCGCGCCGGGAGTATGAGCAGGCACGGGACGCGGGGAAAAACGCTTCACTTTTGGAACAGAAACGTCCCAATGTCTTTCAGATGAATGTTGCCAACATCATGCCGGGTGACGAGATCAAGGTAGAGCTCCGCTACACGGAACTGCTTGTTCCGACGGATCACGTCTATGAATTTATATACCCTACTGTCGTGGGCCCGCGCTATTCCAATCAAAAGGCCGCAGGAGCGTCGCCTTCTGAACGCTGGGTGGAAAATCCCTACCTTCATCAGGGTGAATTGTCTGCAACCACTTTCGATATTGATGTGGCGATCAACGCTGGAATGCCCATTAAAGATTTATCCTGTTCTTCGCACAAGGTGAAGGCGGCGTATGAGAATCAAACACTGGCAAAAGTCTCTCTTGATAAGGCGGAAGCCCATGGCGGCAACCGTGATTACATCCTGCGCTATCGGCTTGATGGCGATAAGATTCAGACGGGCCTTTTGCTTTTTCAAGGCGTCCGCGAAAACTTTTTTGTTCTCATGACTCAACCGCCAAGAAAAATTACAAACGCCGGAATCCCGGGACGGGAGTATATCTTTATTGTGGATGTGTCGGGTTCAATGCGTGGATTTCCGCTCAACATTTCCAAAAAGCTGCTGTCCGATCTGATTGGCAATCTGCGGGTGACGGACAGATTCAATGTTCTGCTCTTTTCCGGCGGATCCTCTTTGATGGCCGAGGAGTCGCTTCCGGCAACCAGGGAAAACATTCAAAGAGCCGTCGATACAATTGAACGCCAGCAGGGCGGCGGCGGAACGGAACTGCTGCCCGCGCTCAAGCGCGCCTTGTCGCTTAAAAAGAAAGACGGTTTTGCAAGGACGGTCGTGATTGTGACCGACGGGTATATCAGCGTCGAAGAGGAAGCATTCGACCTGATCCGCAACAATCTGAATAACGCCAATATGTTTGCCTTTGGCATAGGGTCCAGTGTCAACCGTCATCTCATTGAAGGGATGGCACATATCGGCATGGGTGAACCTTTCATTATAACCAAGCAGGAAACAGCGCCTGTTCAGGCGGAGCGTTTCCGTAAAATGATCCAGTCCCCTGTTCTGACACAGGTCAAGGTCAGGTTCAGTGGCTTCGGCGCTTATGATGTAGAGCCGCTGTCTATTCCCGATGTGCTGGCCGAAAGGCCTGTGCTGGTTTTCGGTAAATGGCGCGGCAATGCCGGTGGTACGGTTACGATAAGCGGCGTGGCAGGAGGAGGCAGATATTCAGAATCGATAAAAGTGGAAAATTACAAAGCATCCAATGACAATGCCGCCCTGAAATATCTCTGGGCCCGTCACCGCATCACGCTGCTTTCTGATTACAACAAACTTCGTAATGATGACAAGCGGGTTAAGGAAATTACCGAACTGGGTCTGAACTATAATCTATTAACTGCTTACACATCTTTTGTTGCCGTAGATAACCAGGTGCGCAATGTGAATGGAAAATGGACAACGGTAAAGCAGCCGTTGCCTTTGCCCGAAGGCGTCTCGGATTACGCGGTCGGTTCTCCCGGACCTTATCCCGCAGCACCGGTTGCTCAAAGAGGCTGGGGGATGGGATTGATGATGAAAAGCCGAGCGAGCGAAGATAAGCTGGCGGTGCGGGAGGCGGAGGTTTCTGAAATAAAAGGAGAGGCGCAAAAAATCAAATTTACGGATGTTGTGTCCGAAAAGGGTTTGACAAACGATGATATTTCCAATGTTTTAAAGGCGCAGATAGGTGACATCAAACAATGCCTGGCCGGTCTCAAAACGACTGGAATGATAAAACTCCGTTTCACCATCAATCCTGACGGTACGGTGAGAAAGGCAGAGATCATTTCCGGTACCATTGCCAATTCCGGATTCCGGCAGTGTGTGATGGACCGGATGAAAAAGTGGGTTTTCCCGGCAGCGAAAAACAAAAAAGAAGTCATCGTGACCCTGTCGATTGTCATTTCATGATGGTGGTGATTGGAGTTGTCCTTAAGGCGACACGAGGGCAAATGAATCCGGCACAGTGACAAAACGTAAGCAACGGTTCTTCAGCCGGGGAGGGGTGGGTGTTACCTCCCCGGCTGAAACGGCTTTCAGATATCTTTGCCTTTTTTAAACGAGCAAAAAATTTCTTTAATGTCTCTCCTGGTTAACCCGCTCACAAAAACCTGAGCCAGCTGAAGTGCTTTCGGTATTTCAGGTAAGATCTGTCGTGATCATGATTGTATGCCTCTCTTTCAAAAGAGATGTTCCGATATGCACTCCCTTTGCAGAATAGTCGAATCAACCATTCGAAAAAATACCATAAATAAAAGAAAATATAGAGCATTTCCTTCATTTGCGCGGTGTGGATGGCCTCATGAATCACGGTTTGCCGATTAATTTTCAGGCCCTTGGGAACAATCAAAACCCCGAACAGGTTAATTGCGTCAATTTTCTTCAGTGGAACAAGCTTTGTGGTTATGATGATCATGTTTCCTTTCCCTGGATAATCATCGAGAGTGCCGACTTGTGTAACATGACCAGCCATTGAAATCAACCTCCTCGCAGTAATCTGCCGAAGGATGAATGAATAAATAGCCCTTGTCATCAGGGATGTTTTTCCTGTATAAATTGTCATCGTTGCTTTGCGATTTGTTTAAAGAACAGGGATTAAAACATGACGGATATTCTCGAGTACATCAGCACGTGGTCGGTTCTCAAATGGGTGGTTCTGGTTCTGGTTGCCGGGTTTATCGGCCAGTTCGGCAGAATGCTGGCCGAAGCCATGATCGCTAGGGTGCGCCTTCGTCGCGCCAAACGGGATTCCTCACTGCCATCGAACCATCAACAAAGACACGAAGCTACTGCAGTTATACCCATTGAAACCTCTGCCCCGGAGCTGACCGCCAGACCGGCTGCTGATGTGGAAGTCCCGGATAAGAAGTTGCTAAAGGCAATGGCCAAGGCCCGGAAGAAAGAGGCGAAAAAGAAATCACTCTAGTCATGAACGGCTGGGAGTCCGGACTGGCCTTCCGGGTTGGTGTGTTTTTTGCTCCCTGCGTAGAGTTCATATTCAAGCAGTCGGCACTCGATTTCACCGTTGTAAAATGTCATCCTTCTTTTTGTGCGCAGCCCCACCTTTTTGATCATTTCCAGATTGCCGGTGAAAATATAGCCACGGTAGCCCCGGCTGATGCTTTTGAACCAGTCGCCGCAGCCCTCGTAAAGCGATTCCAACCGTTGCAAAGTGCCGGGACTGCTGCTTTTGTTAACACGATCTGCGGCCTTGCGGAGAATAACCTTTTGTCCCGGTGCGATTTCTTTCCTGTGCGGCGTGTGTTGTGTTTGGATTTTTAAAGGCTCCATGCGCTCCCCATAAGGGGGATTCATCATGATGATGCCGCCGCCTCCCGGTATCGGTGTTTTTTCAAACGGACAGGCTATAAATTCAATGAGATGGTCCACACCTGCCGTTTTGGCATTAAGGCCTGCCGCGTGCACGGCTGCCGTGTCAATGTCCGTGGCGACAATCTTTGACGGTAACTGTTTAGCTGATCTGTTGCGTGCTTTTTTGCGAAATTCCTGCCAGAGTTCATAGGGGAAATCTTTAATATGCATGAATCCGTAATTGTTGCGCCCAAGACCCGCCGCGCGATTGAGAGCGATCAGCGCCGCTTCGATGGCCAGGGTGCCGCTGCCGCACATCGGGTTGACGAAGGGCGTCCTGCCCTGCCATCCTGTGGCCAGGATCAGGGATGCGGCCAGGGTTTCCTGCATCGGCGCCCCCAACGGAATCTTACGATACCCCCTGAGCGACAGGCGATCACCGGAGGTGTCGATATAAACCATTGCCTGGTCATTTCGCCAATAGACGTGAATGACGGCCTTGTCCTTTTCCGGACCCGAATCGGGCCGGATGCCACTTTTGTCCCGGATTCGATCGACAATCGCGTCCTTGGCTTTGAGGTTGGCAAATCGCGAATCGGTCACCAGGGGATTATCGACAACGGATGTTACGCAGACATAAGCGTTCGGACCTGAGTCGTGCAGAAGCGTTTCCCAGGGAATGGCATTGATGCGTTCATACAGAACGCCGGGAGAGATGACTTTGAATATTTGCAGTTGATACAGGACGCGCTGAGCCGTGCGCAAATGAAGGTTGAGCAGCATCGTATCTTCCAGGGTCCCTTCCGTCGACACGGCGGTGTCAATTTCGTGCAAAACCGGAAAACCCAGCGCCTCGATTTCCAATTTCAAATAGGGGGCAACCCCTTTCGGACAGGTAACTAGTATCCTGTTTTTCTTTTTCCAGATGGACATGGCCGGGGCTTTAACACAGACCGGAAGACTTGGCAATCACAATAAAGGTTGTTTGTGAAACTCCGTTTCAAATGAGGGCCGATGACCAGGATTTGACTAGGCGGCTTCCTCTTCGGGAGGGGCTTCCAAGAAGGGCGGCAGCGGACATTGCAGGGCCAGTGCGATGACCCGCAGAAGCTCTCTTTCTTCGACGGTAACGGTCTGATCCCTGAAGGCGCAGTGGGCGCAGGCGTCGATGACCGACTCCCTGATTTTAAAAGATGCTTCGATAAGACGGTTCAGTGCATTGTTTACCCTTGCATAGGACACAATTTCCTCAAAATCAAAAACAGGCTTGTGTGCGGCCAGCTCCGGAATCCTGTCAAGGCCTGCGTGAAATGCTTCCTGGGCCTTTGCTTTGTCGGCGGGATGTCCGGTGCAGGCCAGTGCCTGAAGAAGAACGACTATGTCCAGGCCAACCCTGGAAAAGGAGAAGATCGAGACGCTTCGAAACAGCTCTTCGGCAGGGTTCAGATATTTCTCGAGAATCCACAAAACAGATAATTCAAAGAGGCTGACACGCCCATCAGCATTTATGCAGGAATGAAGGATCAGCAGGAAATTTCTTTTTTCCATGCTTGTCAGGTCCTTGAGCGCCGGCATGGCCAGTTCAATGAGAGGCAGCCTGAGATTCTGCTGAAGACCTGATAATTGTCCTGCTATTTTCAGGATGTTGTCCATTTGGCCCCTTAGGACCATCGCCCTTTCCAGAGAGGACAACTGTGAACTGAGCAGGGCCTCGTCGTTATCCATCAGGATGGCGAAGATGACGCAGGCGGCGCCTTGTGGGCTTTTGACGGTTGTGTTAATTTTTTCGGGTATGGAATCAATAAATGCCCGGCTCTGCTCTATATTTTCTTTTGAAGGATGGCCGACATGATTGACCACTTCCGCGGGGAGAAGGGCCAGAAGCGGCGATCCGGCAGGCACTTGGAGTTTTGTCCCCCAGCGTGCCGTTCCCCAGAAGGGAGTAGAGTACTCCGGTTTTGCCCTGGGCGCGTCTTCTTCCATTTTTATGAATTTCCCGTCGAAGGAAGGGTCCAGAAGCCGGATTCGTTGGGCAAGCGGCGGGTGCGTTGCGAGAAAAGCAAACAGTTTATCGGGATGACTCTCGCTGAAGAACAAATGGCTGGCCTGCCTGGCGCCGGGTGAGTTGATTTGAGAACCGAACGTGGAACCTCCGATTTTTTTCAGGGCACCTGCCAACCCCAGGGGGTTGCGCGTGAATTGCACGGCGGATGCGTCCGCCAGAAATTCCTTTTGCCTCGATATGGCGCACTGCATCAGCCTTCCCATAAACGTTCCAATATAACCGATGACCATCAGGCAGACCCCGGCCGCAATCACCGGCAAACCCATTCTGGCGCTGAAACGTCCGTGCGAGAGGATCTGCCGCCCGATGATGCCCATGAACATGATGCCGAAAAGGATGCCGATCAGTTGAACATTGAGCCGGGCATCCCCGTTTAAAATATGGCTGAACTCATGGCCGATCACGCCCTGCAGCTCATCACGGGTAAGTTTTGTCAACGCCCCGCGGGTGACGGCCACTGCCGAGTCGCTAATTTCAAGCCCTGCGGCAAATGCATTTATATTATGTTCCTGATCCAGGACGTAAACCTGCGGGACGGGAATGCCTGACGCAACGGCCATTTCTTCAACGACATTCATCAGACGGCGCTCGTCCCGATCATTTGCTTTGGCGCTGATGTTTCGTCCGCCGAGCATTTCAGCCACAGCGCCGCCGCCTTTCTGTAAAGTGTTCATTTTGATCAGACTGGCGGCCAGGATGAAGCTGATGATCACCATAGCCATAAAAAGGAAGAAAGCCGGGTCGAAGAATGTGAAAGCGGACAGCTTTTGCTGGTATCCTTGAGCCGCTTCGTAGCTGATCAGCGTGTGAGCCTGGGTGGTGACATACAAATACCATGCAAAACGGATGGCCATGGTGGTGACTAAAACAATAATAAAGACAGCAAAAGCAAACAGAATCATTTGATTCCGGCAGCTTTTGCGGGCCTGTTGTTGCCTGGCAAAAAAATTAGTCGAACGGTTAGCGGTCATGGATTAAACCATCGCGTTGTCCTGCGAAGCTTCAGGTGAAAGACACTTTAGGTGCTGTCCGCTCTTCGGCCTTTTCCACAGCTTCCAGGAGGGCCGCCGTTTTGAAATTAAAGGTGGATGATATCACGTTGTCGGGGAACTGTTCCCGGCTCGTGTTGTATACGGTTACGGCGTCATTATAGGCCTGGCGTGCAAAGCTGATTTTGTTTTCCGTAGACGTCAGTTCTTCCATCAGGTCACTGATGGTTTTGTTGGCTTTTAAATCGGGATAAGATTCCACAACCGCGATCAGTTTGGAAAGTAAACCGGAAAGAGCGCCTTCCGCCTGATTTAAGCCCGACATGGCCGCAGCGTTTCCGGGAGAAGCCGCAGCAGCCTTACTGGCGTCAAACGCCGTGTTTCGTGCTTTGATCACAGCCTCCAGGGTTCCGCGTTCATGCGCCAGATAACCTTTGGCTGCTTCCACCAGGTTGGGAATCAGATCGTATCGACGTTTTAGCTGGATGTCGATCTGGGTGTAGGCATTCAGGTAAAGATTACGCAGCGCAATCAGCTTATTGTATATCCCGATGAAATAAAATACGATGACAGCGATAATAACAACAAGAACGATAAATGGAATCATGGTTGCCCTCCTTGATTTCAGGCGCTCTGAAGCGCCGGTTAGATGGATCAAATACAGCTCGCGCAGTTCAGTTTTTATTTTTCTTTGTATCGCAGGTGATCACCAGGTTGTCGCGATGAATCACTTCATCATAATCTTTGTGTCCCAGAGCGGAATAAATCTGCGATGTTTTCAAACCGAGAATACTGCGGATGTCGCCCGAGGAGTAATTGACAAGCCCTTTACCGAGAAGATTGCCTTCGCTGTCAACGCAATTGACCGGATCACCCGTAGTGAACTCGCCTTCCACGGCGGTAATCCCCGAGGGCAGGAGGCTCTTGCCTTTATCCAGAATGGCTTTTTTTGCGCCGTCATCGATGATCAACCGCCCCCTTGGCCGCAGGGTGAAAGCGATCCAGTATTTCTTGCTGTTGAGATGAGAAACCTGCGGCAGAAAAAGAGTGCCTATGTCACATCCCGCCATAATATCCGAAAGCACTTTTTTTCTTTTGCCCGGCGCGATAATGCAGGGGATGCCGATGGACGTGACCTTCCGGGCCGCCAGAATCTTGCTTTTCATGCCGCCGGTGCCCACGGAAGAGGTTTCCGAAGTGGCGGCCGCTTCGATTTCATCGGTGATCTCCCGGACGAGACCGATGAGTTTTGCTTTTCTGGTGAGCGACGGATTGCAGTCGTATAGCCCGTCGGTTGCCGTCAGATTGATGAACAGGTCCGCCTCGATGACATTGGCAATCATCGCGGCAAGATTGTCGTTGTCGCCGAATTTGATTTCATCGACAGCTACAGAGTCATTTTCATTGATAATCGGCGTTACATGCCAGTCCATCAGCGTGGAGAGCGTATTGCGGATATTGAGGTATCTCTGACGGTCGGTTAAATCCGACAGGGTCAGCAGAATCTGCGCAACATAGAGGTTGTTTTTCTCGAATGCCTTGGAGTAGACACGCATGAGCCTGCCCTGTCCGACAGCCGCCGCCGCCTGCTTTTCAGGAATGCTCTTGAGGTTGCCTTCAATGTTCAAACGATGTTTGCCCGAA
Source organism: uncultured Smithella sp. (assembly GCA_964640755.1). GTDB lineage: Bacteria > Desulfobacterota > Syntrophia > Syntrophales > Smithellaceae > UBA8904. The sequence goes on from CAZXIP010000041.1 coordinate 8,943, forward strand.
GCGATGGCGCCGGATGTGACCAGGACAATCGAAAAACCGCGTCGCGTCAAGTCGCACATTTCCTGTGTCAGGGCTTCGATGATTTTCAAATCCAGGCCGTCTGCGCCGGTAAGGACCGCGGATCCGATTTTAATAAGGATTTTTTTGACGGATGCGATCGTTGTCAGGCGAATATCATTCATGGCTAATCAGGTTCAGTATGGTTTAAGAGGGTTACAATCTTTTCTAAAATGTCCTGCAACCCTTCGCCGGTTGCAGCAGAAAACGGATAAAGTATTATCCCTTTTTTCGCGAATTGCGCAACTGATTTTTTGGCTTTTTCCCGCACCACGGGCAGATCAATTTTGTTGAGCGCGACGACCTGTATTTTTTCGAGCAATTGCGGATTATAGCTTTCCAGTTCCTGATTGATGGCCGTATAATTTTTCCAGGCATTCGTATGGGGTTCTTCGGATATGTCAATCAGATGCAGCAGCACGCTTGTTCGTTCCACATGCCGGAGAAACTGAATCCCCATTCCCAGGCCTTCATGCGCCCCGGCAATCAGTCCGGGAATATCCGCCACGACGAAGCTTCTGCTGTTCTTGTATTTTACCACACCCAGATGCGGCGTGAGTGTCGTGAAGGGATAGTCGGCAATTTTAGGCCGGGCGGCTGAGACACGCGAGATGAAGGTGGATTTTCCGGCGTTGGGAAACCCGATCAGGCCGACATCGGCCAGCAGTTTGAGTTCCATCTTGAGTTGCCGTTCCTCACCTTCCATGCCTTCCTGGGCAAAACGCGGCGTCTGATGCGTGGACGTCTTGAAGTGAGCGTTGCCCTTGCCACCGATGCCGCCTTTGGCCACAACGAAGGTTTGCCCCGGTTTGGACAGATCGGCCAGGATCTCGCCTGTTTCAAAATCTTTCACAACAGTTCCGGGCGGAACAATGACGATCAAATCTTCCGCGCTGCGTCCGGTGCGGTTATTGCCTGAGCCGTGTCCGCCGTTTTTGGCGAACTGATGCTGCTGATATTTCAAATCCAGCAGCGTGTGATGGCTTCTGTCTGCGCGGAAAATTACGTCACCGCCCTTGCCGCCGTCACCACCGTCAGGGCCTCCCTTGGGAACAAACTTCTCCCGCCGGAAACTCACACAGCCCGCTCCTCCGTGTCCGCCCTTCACATATATCTTTGCTTCGTCAACAAACTTCATAAGGAGAACGCCTTTTTTCTTGAACTATATATGACAGATGTTAAAAATTTTCTAGACAAAGTACGAAACGGCCTCAGCAAGATGCCCCCGCAGGGGTATCTCTTGAATACGTTGAGGAAGGCAACAGAGCTGTCAAGAAAGTCACGCAAGGGAGAGGAAATTTACGTAAAAATAAAAAGGCGCTTAGTAGGTAAGCGCCTTAAAATCCTGTATTCACCCGTCTGTTTTATGCTGCGTATACGCTGACTTTTTTTCGGGTTTTGTCCAGTCTTTCATATTTCACAACACCGTTGATGAGTGCGAAAAGCGTGTAATCCTTTCCCAAACCGACATTGTTGCCCGGATGAATCTTGGTGCCTACCTGCCGCACGATAATGGATCCCGCGTGAATTTTTTCACCGCCATATACTTTGACGCCGCGTCGCTGCGCATTGGAGTCTCTACCGTTGCGGGAGCTTCCCTGACCTTTTTTATGTGCCATGATGTCCTCCGCCTATATCGAAATCTTCTTTATTTTCATGCTGGTCAATTCCTGACGGTGCCCGGTCTTTTTGCGGAATCCCTTGCGGCGCTTCATTTTGCCGATAATCAGCTTAGGACCTTTTGTCTGATTTACAACTTCGCCGACCACTTTCGCGCCTTCCACAAAAGGTTTTCCGATTTTAACACTGTTGTCGTCAGAAACCATCAGAACTTCATCAAAAACAACTTCGGTGCCCTTGTTGCCAGCCAGTTTTTCAACCAGCAGGACATCGCCCTCACTGACTTTGTGTTGTTTTGCTCCCGTTTTTATGATTGCGTACATATACTTATCCTCGATTAACGTTAAGATTGGAGCTTATAGACAAATTATGCCTTTTTGTCAATGAATTTTAGTCATCTGATAAATATTTTTATCAGATACTAAGAAATAATTCTAACACATTGATATTATATATTTTATTGTCATTACCATGGATCAATGAAAGAATGACAGGCATCACCGGATTTCCGGGCAGGCGCGGATTTCAGCCCCTGAATGATCCACCTGCGGGTGTCCGCCGGATCAATCACCGCGTCAATCTCCAGGTAAGAGGCCATGTTAACGGCCTTGCCCCTTTCGTAGAGCTGGGCGACAAGGAACTCATAAAATTCTTCCCGTTTTTGGGAATCTTCAATAGCCGCGAGTTCTTTCTTGAATCCGGCCTTGACGGCGCCTTCCAGCCCCATTCCGCCGAATTCGCCGGTCGGCCAGGACGCCGTGAAGAAAGACTCATGGAATCCCCCTCTGGCCATGGCCATGGCGCCCAGGCCATATCCCCTGCGCAATACGATGGTGAAATAGGGAACCGTGAGGTGGGAACCGTTGACGAACATTCGGCAGACATGTCGCACCTGTGCACGCTTTTCAATCTCCGGACCGACCATGAAGCCCGGTGTGTCACACAGTGACAAAATCGGCAGACCATGGGCATTGCAGATCTGCATCAGGCGTGCTACCTTGTCCGCGCCTTCGGCTTCAATTGCACCGGCCATGTGCATGGAGTTGTTGGCGATGACGCCGAATGGCCGGCCTTCGATGCGAAGCAGCCCCGTGACCATGCTGGGCCCGAATTTAGACCTGATTTCCAGAAATGAGTCGGTGTCTGCAATTCCTTTGATAACCGTCCGGACATTGTAGGCCCGTTTGCGGCTCTCCGGAATCATACTGCGCAGTTTGAGCTGGTCGCCTTCTTCCCAGGATGTTGTTGATCCCTGAAAATAGGAAAGATACTTTTTGGCCAGTGATACAGCTTCGTCGTCGTCTGATGCTTCAATGTCCACCACACCGTTTTGCGTTTGCACATTCATCGGGCCGACTTCCTCCGGTTTGAAAACACCCAATCCACCGCCTTCAATCATGACCGGACCTCCCATGCCGATGCTGGAATTCGTCGTGGCGATAATCACGTCACAGCAGCCCAAGA
>CAZXIP010000042.1:0-5778 GCA_964640755.1 uncultured Smithella sp.
GATCGACAAAAGGACTCCACAGCGGTTTGATGACCCAGGGCAGGTACAGCCAGCTGGTGTACAGGGCGATGTCGGTGTTGGAGAGCCCCAGGTTTTTGTACATCACCACGCTGACGGTCATGACGATCATGTAGGGAATGCCTTCCGCAATGTAGATCGAAGGCACCCAGAGCCAGGGATTGCGTTTTGCTTTCATTCGTCTGCTTTTGCCCTCGACGCCCGGGGAAGCATCATTTCTATTTGACTGGAACATGAAATTCCTTTAGCCGGATACGATGTATTGTTTCCAGCTTTTCTTGCAGTGCCTGCTCAATAGAGTTTTTTTAAAACTGCGCCCCTAAAGTAATGTGCCAAAATTTTCTGTGCCGGATGCCCTTGAGACGCCATCACTGCCGCGCCGATCTGGCACAGGCCCACGCCGTGCCCCCATCCGCCACCATGGAAAATGAATCGTTTGATCCGGTTGTCCATATCATGCTCAATGGCAACAATAAAAGCGCTCGAGAGCAAATGGCTCTTCGAAAGCCAGCGGCGGATTTCCAGTTCTTTGCCCACGACAACGGTTTTTTTTGACCCGATGATTTTCAGTTTGCAGATTCTGCCGGACGGGCCTCTTTCCACCGGTATAATATGGTGCAGATCGCCAAAATCAATGCCGGATTTTTTACAGAGAATGGCTTCCAGTTCCTTCCGTGTATAGGCCACCTGCCAGCGATAGAAATGCAGCGTTTCCCGGTCAAAGGCCGGCAGTATCCTGCCCAGCAACTCTGCATTTTCCGTGTTGCAATAGGCGGACGGCCGGGACGTCAGCCAGTCCACCGCATCCTTTTCCGATTGAACCGGCGGACGAGTGCGTTCGCTGTCGGTGATGCTTTGCAGATAGGCCGGTGACCGGTTTTCCCATGCAGACGGGAAAATTTCCGTTTGTCCGCCACAGCATTTATAATAACGTGCGTCGCAAATTTCGCCATCGTAAACAAGAAACAAACCCCGTGTGGCATCTATGGCGCGGGCGACATTTTCGGAGATAATTCTGGTGATGCCCTGGTATCGCTGGCAGTGGTCGTCGGCACAGACGTCAAATCCTTCATGATCGTTGACATCCTGCCAGACGATGATTTCATTTTCATCGCTCATCCGGGTGGTTTGCCGGGGAGCTTTCTTTTTGGCCAGCATGGCGACCAGCCAGCTGCGGGCCGTTACGGCCTGTGTTTTGAGAAACTCCAGAGGTGCATCGGCGGACATTTCCGACGAGATGACGGAAGCAAGATAGTCTTCCAGGGGAACGACATTGATGAGGCGAAAGTCATTTTGGCCCGTCATGGAAAGCAGCAGGGCGCCGCGAAAGGATTGCTCCTGGGTTCTCTGCCAGTGAAAATCAATGCCGATTTTTACATTCCCAACGGTAAAAAACGCATCTGGTGATGCGCCGGGATCGAGTAGTAATTCTTTCCGGCGGATGATTTCCCCGTCGGTACAATCGGCAAGAACGATTTGCCCGTTTTCGCCGCGGGCGGATAATTCGCCGGTTACGGCGCGGCCGTCCGGCAGGAAAAAAGTACCTTCCAGTTTCAGTCGGGAATCCGGACATTTTTGCAGGAGGGCAACTTTAATTTTCGGTTCGCAATCGATCATTCATTCGTCCGAACGGTTTTTGATATCGCTTGTTTTTTTAAAGACAATATGATGATAAGTCAAGTAAGTTGTCACCATGGATGTTTATCCGGTTCAAAGAATCCGATTTTCAGCACGCCTGGAGATGGTCAGCGGACTTGCATGACAGCTTTTTGTTGATTGGAAGACAGCAGGCCTGTTTTACTTATGGCTTGAATATTATTGGTTTATCGTATATAAAAAGCAAAACAAATATATCGGCGAATGGCGGATGGCTTATGGCGCATGTTTGGCCCATTGGCGGCGGAAAGGGCGGTTCCGGCAAAAGTTTCATTACCAGTTCGTTGGGACGGCTGTCGGCGGAACTGGGCAAGAAAACTCTGATCATCGATCTTGACCTGGGGGCGGCAAATTTGCACACCCTGGTCGGTGTGCCTGAGCCGAAAAAGGGGTTTTCCGACTTTATTCGCAAGAAAATTCCCCTTCTGGAAGACACGGTCGTGGAGACGCCTTCAGCGAACCTCTTTCTGATCAGCGGCGCTCATGATAATTTCGATATCGCCAATTTGTCATACGAACAGAAAATCAGAACGCTTCGCGCAATTGCGAAACTGGACTTCGATCGAATTCTGCTGGATTTGGGTGCCGGGACGTCGTTCAATACGCTTGATTTTTTCCTCATCTCGCAAAACGGCATTTTTATCACCACACCGGAACCGACATCCGTTGAGAATGTTTACCGGCTGATCCGCGCCATTTACTTCCGGCGAATCCGTTATTGCTTCAATGTAACTGATTTCAAGGAGCTGGAAGTGGAGGCGGACCGGCAATTTGGTGACGGTTCCTTTAACAAACCCGACAGTTTGATGAAGGTGATTGCCCGGACAAATCCTGAAAAATATACGCAGCTGAAGGATGAATTCGGTGCCTTTCGTTTCAAACTCATCATCAATCAGGTTCGCAGACATGACAACATCGCTCTCGGGATGCAGATGAGCCGGATGGTCGAGAAGCACCTGGGACTGAACATGGAGTTCCTGGGGAATGTGGCCTATGATGAACATGTTCATGACGCAATTTGTCAGCAGGTGTCATTTCTGGAACGCTATCCCTACACGAAAACAGCCTCGGATCTGCGTGAGATTGGGAAGCAGATTGTTGAGTCGGCGGGCAAACAACTGACGCTCCGCTACATGTGACGGGGATATATAATCTTCAATGCAAAGAAGGCAGCCGGAGTGTAAGCATGCGGAAAGATTTTGACCAGTTAAACTATTATGAAATGCTGGACATTAAGCCGGACGCGGTTCCGTATGAAATACGGCACGCCTATAACGCGGCACTGCAGTTGTATCAGCCCGGTTCTCTGGTGAGTTATTCTTTCTTTTCGGATGGAGAGAGAAGAGCGATTCTTGCTCTTGTCGAAAAAGCCTACCAGACCCTGATCAACGACCAGTCAAGAAAAGACTATGACGCCCAACTGATTCGCACCGGAGAGATTGAAGCGAGGGATGAATCCGCACCGGATGTAAAGAAGCCGGTGAGTGTTTTTCATATCAGCCGCAGTCCCGCAGCCAGAACGGTTTTTGTCAGCAGCGACGCACTGAAAAACAAAATCAGTCAAAGCAAGATCGTCAATGATATCCTGGCGAAAAATGAGTTATCCGGTGCGGATTTGAAACAGATCCGCACCGAACTGGGTTTGACCATCGAACACATAGCCGAAGAAACGAAAATACGGGTGAATAATATCCGTAGTATTGAAGAAGGCCAGGCCGAGCAGATGCCGCCGGCCGTTTTTCTCAAGGGATTTGTCAAGTCATATCTGAAATGCCTGGGTCTGGAGCCGGTGGAAGAACTGAGTGCGCGGTACATGAACACCCTTTCACGCCTGAAATGACAGTTGACGGTGAAACGGCTGGTGGACATGGTTTTTATTGTCAGGTGATGACATTTATCGCAAAGGAGGAGGCGGCAATGGAATCCGATACCATTAAAACATCACAAGGGGACCTGGTTATCAGTTTCCTGGGGCATGCCTCGTTGATGCTGTCCTGGAACGATAAAATCATTCATGTGGATCCTGTTTCGTGTGAAGCGGATTACAGGATGCTGCCCGGGGCGGATATGATTCTGATTACCCACGATCATGATGACCACCTGGACGTAAATGCCGTGCACTGCGCTAAAACCGCCGCTGCGAAAGTTGTTGGTACTCCCGGGGTGGAAAAACAGCTTCATGGAATTGTTGTCATGAAAAACGGCGAGACCCGGACGGTGGACGGCTTGAAAATTGAAGCCGTTCACGCATACAACATCAAACACATGAGAGCTCCGGGAATGCCTTTTCATCCCAGGGGCATTGGAAACGGCTATGTGGTCACATTCGGCGACAAGCGGGTTTATTTTGCAGGGGACACGGAAAATATTCCGGAAATGAAGGAACTCAAAGACATTGACATCGCGTTTCTGCCGATGAACCTCCCCTATACCATGACGCCCGAAATGGTTGCCGACGCGGCGAGGGCTTTTCGGCCGAAAATCCTTTATCCCTATCATCAGGGAGAGACGGATACGGCGAAACTTGCCGACCTGTTGAAAGACGAGAAGGACATCGAAGTGCGCATCCGCAAAATGAAATAGAAAACCGGCGTCGAAAACCGGCAGGCCCTGTGCTGCCGGTTTTATTCTATTGAGAATCCCCCGTATCCGTGCTGCAGAACCATTTGAATCATCGCTAAAAGTGTGTTAAACATAATTTTATTAGTTAAATCATGAATTTTCATTGTGAGGCATGGTCACATGAGTGTCTTTGAATATGTGGCATTGGACAGCAGGGGACGCGAACGCAAGGGTTTTGTGGACGCTCCCGGTGTTGCGGCCGCCCGGCAGGCGCTTCGGGAGGGAGGAATTTATCCCGTCGAGATTCACCAGGCTAAGGAGAAAGAAAGTTCCGCACTGTCCAGTGCGCTGGAAATCGGTTTTCTGCAAAAGATTTCAGCCAAAGAGGTTTCGATTTTTACCCGTCAGCTCTCCACGCTTCTTGGCGCCGGGATTCCGCTGGTGCCTTCCTTCACGGTCCTGCTGGCACAAACCAAGAATCCGTTGCTGCAGAAGATACTGGCCCAGATCCGGGCCGATCTCAATGAAGGCAAAAGCCTGACGGCCAGTATGGAAAATTTTCCACGCGTCTTTCCACCGTTTTACATCAATATGGTTAAGGCCGGTGAAGCCTCCGGCACGATCAACCTGGTTTTGGAGCGCCTGGCCGATTTCAGCGAGAGCCAGCAGGAGTTGGTCAGTAAAATCCGTTCTGCGCTGGCCTACCCGCTGATCATGCTCCTGGTCGGTTCCATGGTCATTCTTCTTCTCATGACGTTTGTCGTGCCGAAAATTACGGGAATATTTGCCGACATGGAGCAGACGCTCCCGATGATTACCGTGGTCCTGATCGCCGTCAGTAATTTTCTGAAATCGTTCTGGTGGCTGATTTTACTGATCATCTTCGCGGGGATTGCCGCTTTTAAATATTTAACGGAAGGGACTCAGGCCGGTCGAAGTTTTTGGGATTCATTTCGTCTGAGAGCGCCCGTCTGGGGTTCGCTGAATTTGAAAATCGCCGTCGCGCGTTTTTCGCGGACGCTGGCGACGCTTCTGCAAAGCGGCGTGCCGCTCCTTTCGGCCATGGAAATCGTCCGTAATGTAGTCAATAATGTGTATATCGGCGAGGCGATTAACCGGGCGGCCAGGGAAGTGGAAGAGGGTCAGAGCCTGGCTGTTCCGCTGGCGGCAAGCGGTCTTTTCCCGCCGATGGTTACGGAAATGATCGCTATCGGGGAACAGACCGGTTCTCTGGAAAAAATGCTCAATCGTATTGCCGTGGCGTATGAAACGGAAGCCCAGTCGGATGTCATGGTCATGACATCGCTTCTGGAACCGATTATGATTCTGCTGATGGGCTTGATTGTCGGCTTTATTGTTTTTTCGATATTGCTGCCGATATTTGAAATGAACCAACTAGTGAGATGACGGTTTTGTAAAAAAACCATATGCAGCGTTATGCTTCGTTTTTCGTCATTGTGGCGTACAGAAAAAGTACGCCTCATTCCTCAAGCCTCGCATGCCTTGCCTATGGCGTTTTTACAAAGCCTTGAAAATTTGGTT
>CAZXIP010000042.1:5878-11937 GCA_964640755.1 uncultured Smithella sp.
CTGGAAAAAGGGAAGGTTCCCAAAGATCCCTGGAAAAATGAATTTGTTTATGTGTGTCCCGGAAGCCACGGTGACTTTGATATTACCAGTTACGGCGGTGACGGGGAACCGGGTGGAGAGGACTTTGATAAGGACATCAATAACTGGGAAATTGAATAAGCAGGGCTTTACACTCGTTGAACTGCTCGTGGTGATCGGGCTGATCGGCGTGATCCTGGCCCTCGCCGTACCCACGACACGCGATATCCTGACGGTCAACAACCTCAAAAAAGTATCGCGCCGGATCATCGGCCTGGAACGGCAGTTGCGCGTGGAAGCGGTCCGTGATCAGAAGGATTATGTTCTGATGCTGGATATCCGCGGGGCAAGTTACTATGTGATCACGTCCGATATGACCCCGGAAAAGAAGGATGAACTCAAAAAGAAGGCAACAAAATTTCCGGCCGGCGTGGCTGTTCTGGATGTCATCAACCAGAAAGATGAAAAGATTTCAGAAGGTGTTGTAAAAATCACGTTTGGACGAAATAATATCTGTTCGCCACTGATTATTCACCTGGCAGAAAATGAAGAGAGGATGACGCTGGTCGTGAATCCCTTTCTGGGAGTCGCCGCTGTTTATGATCAATATGTTGAGATTTCGCCTGATGACGGTTTTGGTAGGGACACCGCAAAAAAGGGGGAAAGCAGTGCTTTATAAAAAAGCCGGCTTTACGCTCCTGGAAGTCATGGTTGCCATGTCTATTCTGGCCATGGCCCTTGTGGCGGTTTTTCACATGCAATCGCAGAGCATTTCCATGGCCGGCGAAGCGCGTTTTCTTACCACGGCGTCACTCCTGGCTCAGCGTAAAATGGCGGAAATTGAAGCGGATAAATCCACCGACAATAAAAGCCAGGAAGGAGATTTTGCCCCGGACTATCCCGCTTATGGCTGGACAATCCAGGTGACGGACACGCAGATCGCCAAACTTAAAAAAATCGAGGTTAGCATCTTTCATAAAGTTTTGACAACGGGTGGAAACTATCAGCTTGTTCTCTACAGAACGAGCGGGATGTGAATCATGTCAGACAGGTTGCCCGCACATCATTCCTGCCCGCGTGGTTTTACGCTCCTGGAGCTTTTGATTGCCATTTCGATCCTGGGCATTGTCCTGACCACGATCTATGCTGCATACAGCGGGGTGTTGACCAACATCAGGGAACTGGGCGACGATTCCCGCGTCTATCAGATGGCGCGAGTGACGCTGGACAGGATGAGCAGAGATTTGACCTCGCTGCAGCGTTCCAAAGATGCTTTTGTGCTGCAGTCGGAAGATGGCAGTATTGGCAAACGCAGTTTCGGGGCGGTTACGTTCTGGTCTGCAGCTCATCTCGTTTTCGATGAAGGTGCGGTTCCCGGTTTTCCGGCGGAGATCAGCTATTTTGTCCGGGAGGATAAAAACGGCGGTTTTTCACTCTGGCGTTCCGATGTTGCCCGGGCCAAACCGGACCTGAACAAGAAAGCCGAAGGAGGAATTATCATTTGCCAGAACCTTCAGGCTCTGAATTTTAAATTTTACAATGAAAGCGGCGAAGAGCAGGACTCCTGGGATACGGAATCGTCTTCGGAGTCGCAAAAAGGCAGGCCGCCTGCCATGGTTCAAATTGAACTGATTCTGGCCAATTCGCGGGGCGCCGACAAGCCCTACAGATTTTCGACAAAAGTGTTTATACCGGTGAAAAAATGAAGCGTTTGAAAAGAATCTTCAACAGTCATTCAGGCATTGCGCTGATCACCGTTATTCTGATTCTCAGCATCCTGGTGGCCGCCGCCCTGGAGTTGAACCGATCATCGCGCTCAGACATTTATCACGCGGCCAATACCGGTGATGGTCTTAAGCTTGTCTATATCGCCAAATCAGGTTTTTACGCCGCCGCCGCCCTGCTTACCGATTCGAAAAGCGAATATGAAACCCTGCGCGATGACTGGGCACAGGCCGAGGTTTTGTCCGCTAAGTCGAAGTCATTGTTCAACAACGGTTCTTTCATTGTGAGAATTGAAGACGAAAAAGGGAAGATTCCGATCAACAAGCTTGTGACCGGCAGCACGGTGAATAACGACATCAAAGAAGTCCTGCTGAGGCTTTTGAAACAGAAGGAATTTGATCTGGAGGAAGCAAAAGCGGCGGAAATTGTGGACGCCATCATTGACTGGATGGATGACAATGAGGAGATCACCGGCATGGGTGCAGAAAGCTCCTACTACTCGTCATTGTCTGTGCCCTATACAGCAAAAAACGCGCCGCTGGATTGCATTGAGGAATTGCTTATGGTAAAGGGCATTACAAATGAACTTTTCGGCGGAACAAAAAAAACACCCGCTCTGGCGCAGTTTTTGACCATTTACGGCACAGGGGTCATCAGTATCAATACAGCACCCAAAATGGTTCTAAGGGCCCTTTCTCCGGAGATCACGGATGAATTAGCTGATCGAATAGACGAGTATCGGAAAAATACGAACAATGATCTGTCCTCCGTTGACTGGTATAAAAACGTTTCCGGCATGGGGGGCATAACGGTCAAAGCGGGGTTGATCGACGTGGCGAAAAGCAATTATTTCAAGATTTACACAACCGGTGTGAGTGATAAGATGACACAGAACATTACGGGCGTTCTGCAGCGTTCACCTGTTAAAATCATGAGCTGGAGGCAGGATTAATGCCGGAAATGATTCTCGGCCTGGATATTGGTACGGATGCTGTCAAAGCCGTGCTGGCCATCCCCAGAAGCCGTTCGTCCATGCGTGTGATTGCCGCCGAAACGGTGCGCCTGGAAGAAGGCGTTGATCTGGATGCGGCATTGGAAAAAATGGCGGGGATGATCATGCCCGCCGCAACGTCTAGAATTCGTTGCGTTATCTCCCTGCCGCCTTCGGATGTCATGTTTCGGCAGATCAGCCTGCCTTTTCATGACGACAGTAAAATCAAAAAGACCCTGCCTTTTGAACTGGAACCGCTCCTCCCCCTGCCCATCGAGAAAGTTGTTGTCGATTACCTGCCCCTGCCCGATGAGGGGTTGCTGGTGGCCGCCATTGAGAAAGAAAAAATCAGGAGAATCCTCTCGGCGGTTGAAGGGCGTTTCGGTGATGTAGCCGTCATCGATATTTCATCATCGACTCTTGTTTTGCCGTTTCTGGAGCAAAAAGCCTTAACGGGCGTGGGCATTGTGCTCGATATCGGTGCTTCCTCCACGTTCGCAGCATTTTATGAAAAAAACACCCTGATCCAGATACGCTCCTTTGCCTTTGGCGGCAACACTGTTACGGCCGCTCTGGCACAGGATTTATCCTGCAGTACCGCGGAGGCTGAATCCGCAAAAATCGATGCCAGCTATGGAACCAACATCGCAAGGGCAACAGCGGTCTGCCGTCAATTTTGCGTGTCCCTCAAAAGCACCATTGAATTTATGCTGCTCAACGAGACCCTGCACAGTTCACCGGCCCAGATCATGGTCACGGGAAGTGGGGCTTTATTTGAACCGCTCATGGAAGAGCTCGAGAAAAATTTTCGCGCGCCGGTAACCGTCCTGGATACCAACAGGTTTGGGCTGTTGGACATTGACAAAAACCTGCAGGATCGTTATCAGCCGTCCATCATGAATACCGCACTTTCCAATGTGAAAAGGGCCTTCGCAACGCGCAAATCCTTTAATTTCATCCAGGGCGAATTCACGCGCAAAAGCGTCGGCTTTGTTTTGAAAAAGGAATTACGCTGGGGAGCAGCTGTCCTGGGGATCATGCTTTTCGCGTTAATGGTTGACCTGGTTCTTGATTATCAGGTACAGGCGAAGCAGGCCAATGCACTCAAAAGCCGGATCAGTCAAATCTTTCAAAAGTATTATCCGCCACCTGCCGTGATGGTTGATCCGGTGCAGCAGTTAAAAACGAAACTCGCTGAAGACAAAAAAATTTACGGGGCGGGCGACGGCCATTCTGGGGTCAGCGTTCTGGAATTATTAAAGGACATGTCGGGCCTGATTTCACCCTCACTGGATGTTCAAATCAAACATTTTCATTATGAAAACAATGTCGTTTTGGTCAAAGGAGAAGCAAAAAAAATCGATGACGTGACATCTGTAAAAAACGACCTTTCAAAATCGAAGTACTTTAAAAACGTAGTCATCAATTCTTCCAGCCTCGACAGAGAAGGCGCCAGGGTGAATTTTGATTTGAGGATAGAGCTGCTATGATCAGGGAATACTGGACAAAACTGGACACCAGGCAGCGTTACCTTATTGCCGCCTGTGCCGCCGTGGTGATTTTCACCCTCGTGCTCAGGTTTGCCGTTTTCCCGCTATGGGATTCCCGGGCCAAAATGAAAAAATCTATCACCAGCAATTCAAAAAAACTTGATGAACTGGTAAAGATTGATATCGAACTGGCTGTGCAGAATGCCAAAATATCGCGGATGAAGAATACGCTTGGTTCACGGCGATCCAATTTTACACTTTTTTCCTACCTGGAGAAAAAAGCGTATTCAGCCAATGTCAGGGGATCCATCACACACATGAACTCCATGCAGGGTGTAAAGTCCGCGTCCTTTGAAGAAACGCTCACCGATCTGAAACTTGAAAAAATAACGATCAAACAGCTTGCGGATTTTATCTATCAAATCGAATCACCCGACGAACTTATTCGAATCAAAAGACTCACAGTGGAAAAAATGAAGGAAAATCCTGATTACATAAACGCCCAGTTTATCATTGCCTCGTATACGCCGGCATCTCCACGGTCAGGAGGTCAATAGACGCCATGCGCTTCTTGAAAAACAGGATTCTCTGGTTCACAATTTACGCGATCGGCATTACCGGTGTTTTTTTATACCTTCTTTTCCCTTCGCAGCTGGTTCTGCAAAGACTGGAGGTCGCTGTGAATTCAGCCGGTTATCTTTTGGAAGCCGGCTCGCTGCGCCCCTCTCTGCCTCTGGGCATCAAGCTCAAAGATGTAATGGTGCATTCCGCGCAGGCGCCTTCCGATGCTTTATTCCGGGGCGAGTTTATGGATCTGCAATTCACTCCGTTTAGTATTTTCCGGAAAAACAAAACTGTTTATTTTAACAGCAGGGCATATGGCGGGAGTTTTGACGGCCGTGCGGACTTCCTTTCGTTTGACCAGGCTAATCCGCCTGCCGGGGGAAGAATTCATTTTCGGGATATTGACGTAGCGCGCTGCAGCCCGGTTGTCTTTCCCCTGATCAGAGGATTGACAGGCCGTGCAAAGGGATCGGCGTCTTATGTTCTCGACAACCCGGCAAACCGAATTTCCACCGGGAAAATGATTCTTTTCCTGACGGGGGGAAGTTACACGCTGCCTGAACCGTTTTTAGGGATAAGCCGTTTTGAGTATGACCAAGGTGAGGTGAGTGCCAAATGGCAAAACGGCAGTGTAACACTTGAAAAATTTGTATTTTTCGGATCGCGGATGAAATGCTCTTTACAGGGCGATATTCAGCTCGCGCCCCGTTTGGAGGAAAGCCGGCTCAACCTAAAAGGTGTGCTGGAGATGTCCGGCAACAACAATGTTAAAATGAATGTTACGGTGGGTGGAACGCTGGCCAGCCCGTCATTCCGCTATATTTAATGAACGGGAAGGCAGCAGCAGGGATAAGATGACATGAAGGATATGTGGGCAAATATCATCCGTCTGATGAGAACAGGATGGGACCGGATCACAGCTGTCGGGGATGACGTCTCGCAGTTGGCTGGTTATGTGAAGCCCTTCATCATCGTCGCTGTCATCACGATTTGCACTTTTCTTCTGGTGGACATCTTTTATAATATATTGAGTTTGAAAATGGTTTATCGCCCGACAGACGGCAACGTTCAGCCTGCGGCCGCGGCGCAACCCTTGATGCAGGCACCAAGTGCCGAACAGTATAAAATTATTACAGAACGAAACTTGTTTTTAACAACGCTTCAGCCTGTTGCCAATGAAAACGCAGTTGGAGATTTCTTGCCCAGCGAGGAATACACAGCCTTTGATTTGAAAGGGACGGTTGCCATAAATGAATCCATAGGCTATGTTA
>CAZXIP010000043.1:0-11768 GCA_964640755.1 uncultured Smithella sp.
GGTGAATCATGGCAAACATATTTAATAAAGATGGAATATATAACGGGGAGGAAAATCTTTCCGGCAACACTAAAAGAGAATTTCAGAAAGACTGGCGGGTGCGGGAAGTCTTGATTGTTGATGATGAAGAGCCCCTGCTTCTGACCATTGCCGAAGGATTAAGCATCTATAAGAAATATTTCAATTTGCTGACGGCAACCAATGGGGCTGATGCTGTCAAAGTTTTAAAATCATCACCGGTGATTGATCTGGTTTTAACGGATTTGAGCATGCCCAAAATGGATGGTTTCGAGCTTCTGGCCTATATGAACAGAAATTATCCCAAAATCCCCGTGATCCTGATGACTGCTTTCGGTACGCCCAAGATTGAAGAAATTGTCAGCAGTATGGGAATTTACGGTTATTTGGAAAAGCCACTTGACATTAATATAATTGCGGATAATATCTTTGCCGCACTGGCCATCAAACCGGGCCACGTGGATTCCGCGACAAAAGAAATCAGAGACCGAGAACTGAATAAGTCAAGCTATGTGCCGGGTTTTTTTAACGCGAACGACTATAAAAAAACGATGCCATAACAGTCTGTAAGTAAGGAGTTTCTTATGGGGGGAGATGTGCAAAAAGATTTCAAACTGATTATCGATAATGAAGAGATGAGCAATGTGTCTGCGCCGGAAGCGGCCACCAAGGAAGAATTGCAGCGCTGGCCTCTTTTTGGTCTTTCTGTAGGCAGTTTTCTTCAGGTGATCGCTATGGAGCAGCAGACCTGCATCATGGAAGTCTATCTCAATACAAATAATACGGGTCATTTCTGCTTTGTGGAAGGGGAGCTTTACGACGCGGATTGCGGCAGTTTAACCGGAGAAGACGCTGCGATGGAAATGATTGCATGGGAAAATGTCCGGCTGAACATCAAGCAGATTCTCAATACCAGCAGTGTCGATCGAAAAATCGACAAAAATCTCATGCTGCTTATGATGGAAAGTTCCAGACGCCGTGATGAAGTGCAGGAGAATGGTGAGCACGCGGACCTGGAAATGGAAGATGTCGAAACGCTGGAAGATGCGGAAGTTGTGGCTGACGATGTTGAGCGTACCAAGCTCGATACCTGTCTCAACCTGATGAACAAAGATATGGGTGACGCGTTGAGGGCGGCCAGCATTATTAATATAAATGATGGCAAGGTGCTGGCATTCTATAATGATGACCCGGATACTGCTCAATCTTTCGTGCGGTTGACCACTTATATGAAGACCACATACAGCAGCGAGACCCCGTTTGAACTGGGTGACCATCTCATCATGGATTTGAAAGATCAGCAAACCCTGGTCATCCTGATGATCGATGAGCACCAGTGGAATATTATTTTTAATAATGTCAAGTGCAGCCTCGGCATGCTGCGCAATATTATCATGCCTAAAGTCATCAGAACTTTTAATGAAATGAACGTCGGATGAAACGTTAAGAAGGAGGCCAAATGAATATTCAGAAAGTAAATGTTTGTATGGACATCTTGAAAAAGGACCTAGGTGAGGGGTTTATTGCCTCTTGTATTATCATGACGGAAGACGGCCAGGTGCTGGTTGCCACTGATCAGGCCAATATCGCTGAAGCGACGCTGTTAAACGATGCCACAGCGTTTATCCGCAATGCACTGAAAACCTACCCGGCGGAATTAGGCCAGTATTATTATGTTGATGTGGCCGGTACGATGGCGGTTTTGGTTATTCCGTTTGGTGATTACCAGTGGACGGTAACAGTCAACAAGAAGCAGGTAAAACTTGGTCTTCTGTTGAATGTTGTGCTGCCGGCAATCATTAATGCTTTTGAAGATGCCGTTGTTTCTTAAGGTAAATAGGGGGAAAAAGGATCATGGGAGAGAAACTGGTTCGCATATTTGAAGTTGTTCAGGATCAAACAGGCCTTAAAGGCCGTATGGAGCTTGCCACACGGACGGGAATTTCGCTCAATAAGGCGACTCAGATGAAGGATACAGAGGACCTTATAAAAAAAATGAAAGATATAGCAAGTTCTATCCTTGAAAAAAATTCATAAATATAATAATACTATTCCATAAACTAGAGATTTTTCTTGTTTTATGCGTTCCTGTCATGATGTAAGTGTATTTTGCAGGGCTTGACGGGGAATCAATTTGAGCGTTAGTGTATGTATATTTTTTGTTGCCTCACATTAAAAACACTCTGAATGAAGGACATACCTTATGATTTTAGGCCAAAAACAACTCGACAAAATAGATGATATTTTAACAGCTAATCTTATTGGGTCCGGCGTTCAGAGTGTGATGCTGATCGATACTGCCGGCAACGTGATAGCATCGATCAATAACGGAAACGAGACGGTTGATCTCTATTCACTGGCTGCGCTTGCCGCCGCCAATTTTGGTGCGATGAGTTGTATGGCCAAAATTGTCGGTGAAGATGAGTTTTCTCTTTTGTTCCATAAAGGTGAAAAAGAGAATATTTACTTTTGCAAGGTCAATGAGGAACTGCTGCTGGTGAATATATTCAATAACCAGATATCTCTCGGTTTCCTCAGGCTGAAAATGTCAAAAGTTGTAGAAGAGTTGGTAGAATTATTAGCTCTGTAATGATAAAAATTTCAAATAAAAAGATGCATGGTCGCATAGCGGCTTTGGGATATCAGGGGGTGCAGGTTTGGCGTTTATAAATTTAAAGGACAAGGTCATTCAAGCCAAAATCGTTTATTATGGCCCTGGAAGATGCGGCAAAACAACAAATCTTGAGTATATATACGATAAATGCCGTCTTCAGATCAATTCGGAGATGGTTACAGTAAAGACACAAGGCGACCGTACATTGTTTTTTGATTTTTTCCCGTTTGACATGGGTAAAATCAGCGGTTACGATGTTAAAATTCAGCTTTACACGGTTCCCGGACAGGTAAAGTATAACTCGACAAGACGCCTGGTGCTAAAAGGGGTTGACGGGGTTGTGTTTGTTGCCGATTCCGCGGCAGACCGTCGTAACAAAAACATTATTTCCATCAAGAACCTGGAAGAAAATCTTAAACTCTATAATAAAAATATCCGCGATATTCCGCTTGTTATCCAATATAATAAAAGGGATCTTGCCAAGGAAGGAATTGAAATTCTGGACGTTGAAACATTGGAGAATGATCTGAACGCGGAATTGAAAGTTCCCTCATTCGAAGCCAGTGCCGTAGAGGGGGATAACGTTATCCTGACCCTGAAAAAAATAATCTACGACACGATGTCGTCTCTGGAAAAGCAACTGAAACAGGAGCCATAATATGAAAAACAATGAAGAGTCATCATTTCTTCAAGGAGTAGAAAACCGTCTCGACAGTCTCTTTGCTGAAAGCACCCCCAAGATTACTGAAAAAGACTCTAAACCCTCCCAGGCAACTGTTCAGAATGTTGCACCGGACACTAAAAAAGAGGACATTCCAGAAATTCAGAACGTCAAAGCACCTGAAATCAAACCCGAACCTTCTCCTGAACCAGTTCAGGCAGCAGATAAATCACAATTTATTTCTGAAATTGAAAAACGTTTCTCGGCGATATTTGGCGAGGAAGAAAAAAAAGATGTCTTTGCGGCTCGGGAAGTTGAAAAACCTTCTGAAATTAAGGAAAAAATTTCAGGGACCGGGCTGGAGGAAAAGGTTTTGCTCGCTGAACCTCTGGACAATATTCCCCCGCCACCGCCGCCCGAACTTCATTCACCGTTGGATGATCTTTCCCCGTTGCCGACGTCCGAATATATTTCACCTTTGGATGATCTTTCCTCATCGTCATCATCTATATACAATTCACCTCTAAAGGACATGAAAAGTGTTATTTTGTCCATTGAATGGGAAATCAACGATCACATCCTTGAGCAATTAGAAGATGAAATCAATAAATTATATCTTTCTTTTACGGGAAACAGCATTGTTCAGGGTTTTTTAAGAATCATCCGTTTTCTGGGTAGATACATCCGGGTTAGGGGACAATTGTCCAGTCAGGATTCCATTAACCTGCTGCTGTCCGTCTATGACCATTTCGAAAACATCATGGTGACGGATAAAATGCCGGAGGCAAGGAAGCATACAATTTTACTTGACGATATTAAACGCTATAGGACGTGGGTAGACAGTACCGACCTACATGAGTTTGAAGTTGCCGAAGAAGCTCAAGAAGTTAAGGAAGTCAAGATTCAGGAAGCCGTCACAGAAGCTGTAAAACCTTCAGAAGGCGCACCTCTGCCGGAAGAAAAATCCCTTACAGATAAAAAAGAAGAAATAAAACCACTGGAGATTGAGCCTGCCCGGGTAGAACCCGTTTCCGGGGCCGCAGTTGCTCCGCCTGTTGTTGAAGAGGCCGCCCCGCAGTTTATGGCAGAAAAGGTTGTTAAGGAAGAGAAAGAAGAATTAAAGATTGAAGGTTTCGGGCTTGTCAAAGAAGAACCTGTTTCCGAGGCCCCGATCGTTGCTGCTGTTGTTGAAGAATCGTTCCCGCAGGAAGCCCTGTCGGAAGCCCAACCTGAAAAAGCAATCGAGGAACCTGAGATTGCCGTTGGGCCAGAACCGGCTCTAATGGCAACAAGCCTGCCATCCGGGTACAGTAAAAAAGTGGAAGGTTTGATAGCAGCCATAAACGATCAGCCTACCCGGGAAGCATTTTCCTGCGCACTGGAAGAGATAAAATATATGTTCCAATCTGAACTGGATGCCTTGAAAGAAGAAATTCGTTCCCTTAAGAACGCACGGTGAACAAAAAGTTGATGTTGACCTTTTACGGGATGGATGCTAATTAAATACCTATTAATATTGAGAAACACAGTTAATATCTTTTAGCCGGAAGGCAACGGCAGGTATTCTGATCATGATTGTTTTTTGTGAGGAATGTGGAGAAAGATATGTCATCGAGGCTGACGAGATAAGAGGTTCGGCGATGATTTTTATTTGTCGTGTCTGCAATGATATCATCCGTATCCCGGCGCATGATAAACATCATAAATCGGAAGAAAAAGAAAAAAACAAGGCTGAAAAGAAACGATAGCGCTTTTCAGAAAACAAGACCATAGACCCCCTGTCGAAGTGAAAAGAAGGACGTTTGAATGGACAATAAAATTGATTTGAATGATTTATTGCGAGAGAAGCGGGAGCTGGATTCTTTTTTAGCAACGATAGCCAAGGATGAGGCATCACCTTCCATTCCCGTTAAAGACACCGTCCAGACGAAAGAATCCTCTTCTCCATCTGTGTCAGAGAACAAATTTGCGTTGACGGGCTCTGATCGGGAGGCGACCGGGTTAACGATTGAAAAACCGGGCATAATCCCTGAAGACCTTTTCAAGCCGACTGCCGGTAAAGAGAAGGCGCATCCACAGAGCATCAATGCATTCATCCCCGGAAGGGGGGATGATGCTGTCCCATTAAAAAGCGCCGGCACCGGCAGGAAAGACGCGATTCAGGACAAGATGTCATCGCCTATCTCGTTTGACGGCGATAAAAAAGCGGATTTTATGCCGAGGGTAACATCTGCGAAAAGTGTTAAACCGCTGGAAAGTTTAAAAACAATGACACGGTTTGACGGAACAATGAAATCAGATGCGTCGTTCATGGACGATACAACTCCTCCTTCTTCCCCTCCGCTGGAAGAGAAAAAACCGTCAGTGGAAATCAGTGCAGACGCAAAGAAGGATGGTGAAACCGGTCCTTACGATTTCGAGCCTGAAGCAAAAGGTGCCGGCAAAGGCAAATGGATTTGGGGTTTAATCATCCTGCTGATTTTATTGCTTGCCGGCGGATATTTCGTGCTTGCTCCAAAATTGTCCTTGCCTGATTTCGGGAGCTTTTTTAAGAGCGGCATCAGTGGCTCGGTTTCGCCTGTCAAAGAGGTTAAAATTATTAATTACAGTCAGAGACTGGTTTACAATAATACATTGAAGAAAAGTATCCGGGTGATTGAAGGTGTTGTCGAGAACGTCGCCTCCCATCCTGTTTCAAAAATTAAAGTTGTGGCAAATTTTTATAACACAAACGGAGACATCATCGCATCCGGAGACTCTTTAGGCGGGAATACTCTTACCAGTGCAAAACTGGAGAGTCTTGATGAGGCCGGATTGGCTTCTGAACTCTCCGCCGGGAAAAAGTCGGAAGATATCCTTCCACCCGGAGGAAAAACGCCGTTCATGATAATTTTTACCAACGAACTTAAGGGGGTCCACAAGTGGGCTGTAGTGCCGGTTGATTTCAGCAAGCATTAAACATGACCTGAATTTTCCAAGGCAGTTGACCATAGTCGACTGCCTTTTTTTATTTTGAAACTTCCTCTGCTTAGGCGAAAACCCTGATCGGTGGCAACAATCCTGATGGTTGCTCTGGCTATCCATGATTCCAGCGGCAGATTAAGTAAAGATATTGCTTGCTATTTATTGGTATTGACTGTAAGAAACCAATAGGAATAGCGATAAACATTGACCTTCCCACCTTTCTTTGTTGGAAATTTGCTAAGGATAATCCCGCTAATCATAAGAAAATCCAGATGAAACACCGTGTTTGAGGCCTTTCTTTCAGACGCCGGACATGCGTTTGCAGAGGCCTGCCTTTACCAGCCTTATTACGGTTCGCATCGGGTTTTAAATATAATATAGATGCTGGTAACCATACAATATAAGGATAAAGAATGAGTTTTAAGAAATTTCAATTAAATGAAAAAGTACTGGCCGGCGTAACGGCCGCCGGTTACAAAAAGCCGACCCCTATACAGGATCAGTCCATTGCGCACATTATGGATGGACGGGATGTAATGGGTTTGGCCGAGACGGGAACGGGGAAAACAGCCGCTTTTGTGCTGCCGATTTTACAGCGCCTGATGCAGGGGCAACGCGGCAAAATCCGCGCGCTGATTGTTGCGCCGACGCGGGAGTTAAGTGAACAGACCCATGAAGCGATTTTGCAGTTGGGGCTGAAAACAAAGCTTTCCAGTGCAACCATTTATGGCGGGGTCAGCGTCGTGAACCAGATCAACAAACTGCGTTCATGTGTTGACATTGTTTCAGCATGCCCCGGACGTCTGCTCGACCACATCGGCCGCGGCACCATCGACTTGTCTTCTGTTGAAGTACTGGTCCTGGACGAGGCAGACCACATGTTTGACATGGGTTTTCTGCCGGAGGTCCGTAAAATTGTCAAGCATCTGCCGGCCCGTCGCCAGACCCTGCTTTTTTCCGCCACGATGCCCAGTGAGATTCGCAGCCTGGCCAATGATCTGCTCAATAACCCTGTAAATATTCAAATAGGAAACTCCGCTCCGGTCATGACGGTTTCCCACAAGTTTTATCCGGTTCAGACGGAGCAGAAAACAGCATTACTCAAGGATATTCTTAAGAAGACCGACACCCAATCGGTCCTGATCTTCACCCGGACAAAGTCACGGGCCAAAAGTCTGGCTGAACAGTTAAACAGAGGCGGACATAATGCAACCTCTCTACATGGCAATCTGACACAGCAGAAGCGCAAGCAGTCCCTCGATGGTTTTCGGGATGGCCGTTATGAAGTGATGGTGGCCACGGATATCGCCGCCCGCGGCATTGATGTGTCCCGCATTTCCCATGTCATTAACTATGATATGCCATCTACGGCGGATGCATACACCCATAGGATTGGCAGAACGGGGCGTGCCGCGAAGACCGGTGATGCGTTTACCTTTATTACCGGTCAGGATGCTGAGCTGTTAAGGTCCCTTAAGAAGCTGCTGGGGGATAAGTGGCAATATCAGAATGTGGATGGATTAACTGTCAGCCCTTCGGTCTGTGAATCAATGGGAACACGCGGAGGTCAACTGACGAGACCCGGTAACGGCAGAAAACTTTTTTCGTCCCGGACGCCCTCAGCCAGACGGCCGCAGCAACGTTCATTCAAGGATGCGGACCGCATTTTCTGGGCCCCGCGTGTTCAGCAGGCGGTCTAGGAATACAAACCAGACTTATGGGAGGCTAAAGCGCTATCGTGCTTTGGCCTCCTTCAGCAATGCGGCAATTTTCGCATCTTTTTCCGTCCACAAATCCTGTACCCACTGCTGAAAAGCTGCCTGGAATTCCTTGTCGCCTTCGTAATCTCCATGCAGAAACTGCGGTGGTATTTCAACTGAAGAAACGCGAAAAATGACCCTCTTCACTTTACCGCATAAAAAATCCCAGAACGTCGGAATGCCGTCGGGATAGACAATCGTGACATCCAGCAGAGAATGAAATTTGTCGCCCAGCACGCTCAGGGCCAGCGCAATGCCTCCAGCTTTGGCTTTCAGAAGGTATTGATGGGGTGAATTCTGCCGGTCATGCTTCGCTTTGGTGAATCGTGTTCCTTCAAGAAAGTTCATTACGCTTGTCGGCACGAGCGAAAATTTCATGCACGCCTTGCGGGTGGTTTCATAATCCTTTCCTTTCTGTTCAGGATGTTCTTTCAGGTATTCCGCACTGTGTCGGCGCAAAAAAGGAAAATCCAGCGCCCACCAGACCAGTCCCATGATCGGCACCCAGATCAGTTCGCGTTTGAGAAAAAATTTCAGAAACGGTATGCGTCGGTTAAACATTTTTTGAAGGATTAAAATATCCGACCAGGATTGATGATTGCTGACGACAAGATACCAGCCTCTATAATCTAAGTTGTCCAAACCCTTGACATCCCAGGTTGTTTTTTGGGTCAGCTTCATCCACAACACGTTGCCTGTAATCCAGTTTTCCGCAATCCACCAGAGGATTATATCGAAGAGACGGGTAATCGGGCGAAGAGGCAATAAAAATTTCAGAAAAGAAACAACAAACAAAATGGATGCCCAGAAGATTACATTCAAGGTCAATAAGAGCATCGCGATAGAGCCAACCAGCCGGTCGGGCAGAAAATTCAGCATTTTTAATTCCCCTTTATATGTAAAATTTTTAATAACACGGGTTGACTATTTGGTCAAAGAATTACTGAAAGCCATTTTCTATGGCGATTATTTTTCTCTTATTATATAAAATACACGTATGAAAGCAAAACGCGAAGGCCTGCAGCAGGAATGGGTCGTATATATCTTGAGTTGCTCGGACGGCAGTTTTTATACCGGCATAACCAACAACATCGAAAAAAGACTGATAGGCCATAACCGGGGAACGGCCTCCAAATATACCCGGTCCAGAAGACCGGTGATTCTGCTGACCACCAGCGCTGCGATGGATAAAGGCGAAGCCCTGAGTCTGGAAATAAAGATAAAGAAAATGCCCAAAGCAGAAAAGGTTGCCTGTTTGAAAAACAGCTGCACAAAAAAAATCATCGTAACCGCCTGCTGCAGGACGCAGACATCCGAAAAATATTGACACGATAGTGAATTCTGATAAGTTGCCGACAGTGGTTCGGTAGTTCGAGGGTTATCATTAAAAAAGCAGCAAAATTACACAATATATCATTTAAATATAGTCAACGGGAGGTGTGATGATGGATGGGCAGAAAATACCCGGGAAAGTGTTATTTATCGGGGTTGCAGGGATTGCAATTCTATTATTGATTATATCAACTTATTTCGGAGTAGATGCCGGAGAACGCGGCGTCGTGCTGCGCTTCGGAGAGGTCAACCGTGTGGTTGAACCCGGGCCTAATTTTAAAATACCGCTGGCGGAAGATGTGGTTTACATGTCTGTGCGCGTCCAGAAAACCACAACCAAGACGGAAGCGGCCAGCAGGGATTTACAGGTGGTTCAGACCACGATGGTTCTTAACTATAACCTCGAACCGTCCAAAGCAGGCTCGATGTATTCCAATATCGGTTTAAATTACAACGAGCGGGTCATTGATCCGGCCGTGAAAGAGAGCTTCAAGGCGGCCGCCGCCCGCTACACGGCGGAAGAGTTGATCTCTAAGCGGGAAGCGCTCAAAACGGAAGTGCGTAATTATCTCCGTGACAGATTGAGGGGATTCGGTATCATCGTTGTGGAACTTTCCATTACGGATTTCGAGTTTTCCCAGGAATTCAATAAAGCCATCGAGTCTAAGCAAACCGCCGAGCAGAATGCACTTCGCGCCAAGCGAGATCTTGACAGGATCCGGGTGGAAGCAGAGCAGAAAATTGCCTCAGCCCGGGCCGAGGCCGAAGCGCTACGACTGCAACGGCAGGTTATTTCCCCCGAGCTTATCCAACTACGCCAGATTGAAGCGCAGATCAAAGCCATTGAGAAATGGGACGGCAAACTTCCCAATGTAACCGGTGGTACGGTGCCCTTTATCCAGGTGGACAAACAGAAGTAATGTGATTGACAAGGAGACTCTCCGGGCGATTCTCCTTGTCAATGGTCTATTATTCAAAAAGAGCAATACCTTTTAACGGTCGATTCCGTTTGGCCGATTCAACTTGTCAAAATCCGCTTGACTTTTTTTCGCATATATTTAACCATCTGGTTAAACTTAATGGTTGAACCAGATGGTTAATGCTGTATTTTCGGCACGGGAATTGAACCCGACAGATGAATGGCCGCCGACAAATCTCCGACGGCAGCTGCATGGACAGGGGCTATTTTCTAATGCTTTGTTTCGGAAAAGGACTATGGATCACAGAAAACGGAAACCGGCAGTAATTAAAAAGCAAATGGATTTCAAGGAACCGGGAAAGACGGCCGAAAAGATTCTGGCTGCTGCAAGGAAGGTTTTTGCCGAAAACGGCTATAGCGGGACGCACGTGGACGAAATTGCCGCAAGGGCCGGTGTAAACAAGGCCACGCTTTACTATCAGATCGGCGACAAGGCCACGCTCTACGCAAATGTCATCCATCAGGTTCTGGGCAATGTCGCCCAGGACATCGCTGAATCTGTGGCGAAAGTCGACAATCCTGAAGAGAAACTGAAAACATACATCAGCTGTATTGTCTCTGCCGTGGACGAGAATCCCGAAATTCCGCCGATTATGATGCGGGAGATGGCCTCAGGCGGCATGCATTTGCCACGTGTTGTCGCCGAAGATATGGCCTCAGTTGTGACGATTCTGATGGGCATTCTGGAAGACGGGACCCATAAGGGAATATTCGTGGAGGCATCGCCATTTCTGATTCACATGATGATTATAGGTACAGTTCTTTTCTATAAAAAAGGCGCCCCCATAAAGGAGAAGCAGTTGTGGCTGCCGGCTCGGCTCAAATCCCGTGATAAAAAACTTAAGCGAAGTTTGGGGGACGAAGTGGGGAGGCTTGTTCTCAGGGCGATAAAAAAATGATAGTTATGTCCCGTTTGCGAAAGTGGTATTGTGCTGCAGAGGGTTTCGTCCTGCTTTGGAGAAAGCTGAACGCTGACGACCGCAGCGAGACGTTTACGTTCAGAGCATTGTCCTTTCTTAAACGATAGTATTTTATGGTGTCATCAAACTGAAGAATTTTAGTCTGGAGTAGAGCCTGTGAAAAAGAGAATAATCATAGCCGTTTTTGTGCTGCTTTTTGTCAGCGTGGGTCTGCTTGTTTACGTTGGTCAGAAGAATAAAAAGTCCGGGGAATTATTCTACTCAGGCACGATCGAGACGACGCAGGCCAGATTGTCTTTTCAGGTTCCGGGACGGATTTCCATGGTGGACGTCCAGGAAGGTCAGACCGTTAAAAAAGACCAGATCATTGCAGAGCTTGACAGGGCGGAATTTGAAGCTCGTTATGAACAGGCCAGGGCCAATCTTGATCGCGCGCAGAAAGTGAAACAGCAGCTGGAAACGGCTCTTGAGATCAGCAAAAAAACACTGCCGGCGGAAGTTTCCCGCGCGGAAGCCGGCC
>CAZXIP010000044.1:0-9580 GCA_964640755.1 uncultured Smithella sp.
CTATTGGCTGCCCATCGGCAGCGCGGACCTGTTGTTCAAATTCGTTCAATGTTGACATTTTGACTCCTCCTTTGGTGACAACCAAAGCAACCGTTGGAATGACTTTTTTTCTTCTCGGTAATGGCCCGGAAGCCGTGACAAGCGCGACGGATTGCTGCAAGCCGCATCGACGCCCATCGGCACCAGGATTTGACTATATAAACGCCCTTTGATATGAGCGGACCAATCAGTTAAGGTTTGAACATTGGCCAGCTTCTGAATATCAATGAGCGCGTGAATGCTTTTATTGCCGCTGTCGATTAGTGCGCGGATTGGCAACTTGCAGGCGGACCAAAATTTGATCTGATCCTCGCGTGATAGGTTGTCAAATTCTGCAAGGCAGTACCGGAATCGCTTAATGTTATCATCCCCCCGGTAAGTGATACCGTCACCGGATTTCTTTGGTGCAGGCAGCCCGGTCAGTGGATTGATGATGAAAAAAGGCGGGAGTTCAATCTTGCCTGCTGTAATAAGACTGATCCATTCACAAACCGGCCTGATAGTGCTAGGCGTGCCGGGTTCATGTCTGTCTGCTGCCCAAAGAAGATCATTTCCATCATAGCGGTTTTCCATCAATAGAACTGCATCGGCAGCAGGCTCACCGGTTAATCTGACCGAGGAATCTTCCCACAAATCCGCCTCTGTCGTGATAACTGCTGATTCGATGATTTTCTGAAGTGTCGCATCTGAATTATTAATGATCGGTTTTGGCCGTGGCCGTGGCGTGAAGGTTCCCTTGCTATGGTCCATCATGGCTTTATTAATGGCGTCGTTGATTTCCCTGTCGCGGATCGCCCTGGTGCCTGCGGGAATTACTCGCCGGATATCTGTTTGTATCTGCTGCGGATCAATTTTACTCAGGATGCCCAAATTTGCCGTTGACATGATCCAGCTATGGCAACCGTTGCCGGGTGCCTGTGGATTGGTCAAATTCTCCTTATAGCGGTCAATGGCAGCCATTTAGATTTTCAGCCTTGCGCTGATCTTTGCCGTGGGTTTCTGTTCCATTATCGGACGGCCCCGGCAAGCTGGACACGCTCATTCAACTTGTCATTAAACCAGCCTTGAATTTCATCATCAATCCAACCGACGGAGTTTCCACCTAATCGGACGCGTCGCGGAAATTTCCCGGCCCTTTCCATTCGCCAGATTGTCGCGTCACTTAAGCCCACCCGCGCAAATAGTTCCGGTTTCCTAATAATTCGCTGATTCATACTTTTCTCCTCTCAAAAAAAATGCTCACCAAGTTTCCTTGATGAGCTCTTTAATACGGTGAAGAGGAAAGTATAAGTTACGAAAAGGGAATATTTATTCCAATTTTGTTTTTATTGCTGCTTTGATTTTTCTTTGTGGGTATTCGTATTTGAGTTTTAGACCCTCAAGTGTGATTTTGACCACGTCCACAAAAGCCCCCTCAAGATATTTAGTCGGTTTTTCATGGAAACATGATTCCCATATCCGCGCAATTGCCGCGACGATCCCTTTGCTATCTGCATTCGGGCGACCTTTTATCCGCTGTTCATTTGTGTCGTCAAGGCTCTTAAGTTTCCTGATAAGAATGCTCAAGAGATTTCCGGTGGTAACAGCCAGTTCCTGACATTCAAAATCAAGTTCGCCACGTTTATCATTAAGAAGGATGGAAAGGTTTTCAAGATGATAAATGCTACGGCCTTTTCGGATGCTATCTAACAAATCGCTACTTTTTTTCATAATGGCTAACATTGATTTGCGATCGTTTTTGTATGTTTTATAATCAGGTTGATCTAATAAACAAGCTGCGCCCTCGCAAATATCGCGCAGTTCGCAAATAAACTCATTTACACTTTTAAGGTCAAATTTACTTTTCAATATTCTTGTTATTTCGTATGCCTGTTCATGTGTAAAAGGGTAACAATCAAAATAATTTTCAATATTTGCTAAATGTTCTCGCTTGCTTTCATCCATGATACACCTCAAAAGGAATGACATTTGATTTCGTTTCGGTATGTTCTATAAGCTCACGCAAGCGGGTTTCCCATCGGTCAAGTGCCTGTCTTTTTTCCACTGCGTAGTCATATCGGTTATAGACGGCAAGTATTCCTTGCAGCTTATGGCCTAAAACGCGCTCCGCAACAATATCATCAATGCCGATCTCTGCAAGGCGCGTTCGTAGTGTCCGCCGTAAATCGTGCGGGGTGAATTGTTCGGGAATTTTCATTTGCGTTCGGTGCCGCCTAATTGAATTAGCCAGCGCTCCGACGGTAAGCGGACGTTTTAAATCCTGTGGTGAAGAGAAAACATAATCTGAATCATAAGAATATTTTTTTGCCTGTTCAAGAATTTCAGCCATCATTGGCAAAATGGGTATTTTATTTTCCTCACGGTTCTTTCTTCCCTCCGCCGGAATGATCCACACACCATCTTTAAGCTGATCCCATCGCATAGAAACAACTTCACCAGGGCGCTGACCGGTGAGCAAAATTGTCTTTATGGCTAGTTTCGTTAAATGGAAAATGTCGATTTCATTATTTTCAATAGATAGGCAATTCCAAAGTTTTTTGATTTCATCGTCAATCAATACTCTTGACCGGGAGCTTTCCTCGCCGCGACGCATCCCGGTCAGTGGAGAAAAATCAAGAATGGCACGTTCGCAGGCAAAATTGAACATTCGCACCAGGACGCCTTGCAAACGATTTGCTGTAATGGGCGCGCGTTCTCGAACCTTGTCTAACAATAAAACAGCATCCCGACGCCTTATGTCCGTGACTTTTAGGCTCTTCCAGGCGGGCATAACATCCTTATCGACAAGGCGTTTCCGATCTTTGGCCGTCGGCGTTTTGCTCAGTTCAAGTTTCCAATACTCATCAAGTAAATCCTTGAATGTAGGTGCAGCAATTCGCTTTAGTTTCTCATCTTTGGCCTTTTTCCCCGGATCAATGCCTTGCTGAACGTCTAGCATTGCCTCAGCGTGGCGTCTGCGTGCCTCTTCAAATGTAATGCCAGGATATTCACCGATCAGCATTTTGCGCGGCCTGCCGTCAAACTGGTAACGAAAAAACCATGCCTTGTCACCGGACGGCTTAACCCGGATCGACAACCCCTTGCCGTCGGTTAGTTCGTACCGCTTATCTTTTGGCTTTAACTTTTTGATTTGCAGATCAGTCAACCCCATGTTAATGCTCCTTTCGGCGCTATTTTTTGCGGTTACAAGATTGGTTACAAAAAACACCCCTAAAATAATGAAACGTGTTGCAATGCTTTGATAAGGTAATAAGCACAAAATTACAAGAAAGTCAATATGTTTTGAATAGAAATGAAATGAAAAGAAAAGGTGTGAAATGCGACGTTTTTAGCTTTGGGAGCAAGATGTCGAGTGTTCAAATCACTCCGCCCCGACCATTTCACATTAATATTATTAATGTTTTAACCATCTGACCCGTTTATTATCCATTTGATAAAGTCAAAAAACGCGCCACCATTTTCCAATGTTTCCAGCATCCTTGAAGGGGTGTTTTTAATGCAAATAATCAGCCAGCATTAAATATAACGTGACATATCTGGCTTTTTCTGTAAGATATAAAAAGGTGTGGTAGACTCCTTCCTGATGTGCGTGTTGTCCGTGCTTCACATACTTCAAGATAATTCAGTTATGTCAAGAACTTATCCACTACAATAAGCCTGCGTATCGAATGCTTTTTAGAAAATGGAGGAAATAAGATGCATATACACATGATCGAACCGTTGAATAATTTTGTAAAACTGCCTGATAGCAGATGGGAAAGCGGTTGGTGGACCGTCGATGAAGACAAGGCCAAAGAACTGGTTGGCAGTGAAATTTATTTTCACAAGAAGCAACAGGAACCATCCTTCTTTGGGGGCACCATTACAGGATATCGCACACAGGAGGAAGGACAGTACCAGGGAAAGATCGCTTTCACGCTCCAGTATAATGCCGCCTGCAGAAATGTTAGGACAGATAAAAGTGGATGGTCAAAGAAAATGAAAATCATCAGCCATGACTGAAGATTTGCTCGATTACTGGCTGCGGATGATCAAACCGTTATTCCCGGACAACGCATGGATTCAGTCGCACCTTTCCGGCGGTGATCACATAATTCAAATTGACTGGAATCTTGAAAATGTCCTGCACAAGCAGAGCACGCGATCCAGAAAGATCGAGATTATCATCAAAGAGGAAGTCATTGACAATTATCTCGACCAGAGCAAGGACTTACGGGTATTATATGACATCAAGATGAGAGAATGGATTGCCGAACATTATCATAACTTCTGTCTTGATCAGGAGGCTTATCCATCCAATTCCACATCGCCTATTAAATGGCGCATCTCAAAAGATGTGTTCTATCCATGAAACGGTGAAACATCTTGTCACATCCATCAGGGCTTTCTTTTGGGTAGCTTGTTCTGCTTGTCTTGTGACTTTTGTTTCTGTTTTTCGGCGTTTTGTTTCTGCCCTTTTTCTTTATCTTTCTTGCCGCCTTTGTCTCCCATGATATCACTCCTTTTCCTGTTTTCTAAAAACAGCTTTTTGCAGCGTGTTTATGGATGCAGACAATAAACTCTATCCCGTTAGAATAGCTTAAACGGAAAGACGCACAGATCAATCCACACTTTGGGTAACAGATCCGGCCAATAACGGCTCAGCATTATCTAAATGTGCATTTGGAGCAAGCGTTTTCGCAAAGGTCTTCTTCTGCCTGGTCAACATGCGTTTTAACTCCTTATCTCTCTGCTTCTGCTGTCTTGCTCTCTCTTTGACCTGTGTTCCACTGCCATTCATAGGTTTCCCCATTTTACACTCCCATTTCAATTTTCCGGATGATGTAAAAAATATGCCGAAAATAGAGAGGCGTTCCAGGACAACATTTTTTCACAGAACGCCTCTTTCTGAAAAGTCGAATTCACATATGACAGAAACGAAAAGACCACCAAGCTTCGAAATAGCATGATGGTCATATTAGCACTTCAAATGTTTGTCATTCAACTTTTTCTGTACCTTACTTTTAAAAGACCATATACCCGGTACAATGAGTGAGTTTATATTTGGCTTATGACGTAATGTCAAATCATATTTCAATGATTTACATACGGGCATCGTTATGGTATGGATTTAAAGAAATAGGCGGTGCTTTCGTATATTCAAATCCTTTTGACCCGAACTAGAATCAAAGACGGAAAAAAATAACGCATGGCACCGTATAAATCAGCTTTTTTGTGGTGCAGAAATTACTTAATGCAGAACTTTAATATATTTAGATAAATATATGAAATATTTAATTAATTTATTATTAATATCATGTTTTGTCGTGTTCCTGTCTTTTTTAATCTGCTCTTTTACCGGCGTCTCCATTGCACAGGAAGATGAACTCGATGAAAGAGTGAAAAATTGTATCAGCTGCTGCAATGCAAAAACGCAAGCCTGTTTTAACATCAATCCGGACAGGCGATTATGCACCGTTGAATTAGAAAATTGTGTTGCCACCTGCAAATCGGAAGGAAAGTCTCCTTCTGAATGGAGCGATTGCTGGTCTCAGTCTGAACCCTGACGTTCAAAACCGGAGAAAAACTTTGAAGCGCGATATTGCGATTGACTATCTGCGAAGCAGTGTTACCGTGCTGGTCGTCGCTCATCATGCCGCTCTGGCCTACACCAACTTCAGTCGATATGACCCAGGCAATTACATGCGGTCTACGGCACCGGTTGTTGATTCGGTACGCTGGATGCCTTTTGACCTGCTGATTTCCTGGAATGACATGTTTTTCATGGCGCTGATGTTTTTGATCTCCGGATTGTTTGTGGCTCCATCGATTATACGGAAAGGCGCAGGCCTTTTTCTTACCGACCGTTTAAAACGTTTGGGAATTCCTTATGTCATAGCCGTAACGTTGCTTAGTCCCCTGGCTTATTACCCCTCCTGGCTTTCAAGCGATGCGGTCAGTCAGGGTGGTTTTTTACGAGGTTTTTTTGCTCCGGGCGTATGGACCGGCGGGCCGGCCTGGTACCTCTGGGTTTTGCTTGCCTTCTGCATGGTTGTCGCTTTTGCTACTCAGATTATTCCGAACCTGATGAAGAAATTATCCTGGACGGCGTCATCTGCGAGTAATCTGGTCATGGTTTTCCTCGCAGCGAGCCTGTTGGCCACAATTCCCGTCCGCCTGATTGTACCTCCTGAACAATGGATCGTTTTGGTAGGGCCTGTTAATGTGCAGGCATGGAGACTCCTGTTTTATTTTTCCTGGTTTCTGTTGGGCGTCTCGCTCGGTGCCGGAGAGCTGCAAAGATCTCTTTCCCAAGACCATCTCAAATGCTGGCCGCTCTGGATTATTCTGGGAAGTTTGGCCTTTCTTGTGCACAGCACATTGCTAATGCAGGGAACTGTCTTGTTCGCCATGCCTTCATGGGCCTTAAGTACCAGTCTTGCAGCTCTGTATTCGATCAGCTGCACCTTCATCGGTCTCGGTGCACTCGGGTTTGCCCGATCTTTTTTTAAAACGGCCCGCTACCTGGCCGACAATCTGACCGGTAACGCATACGGCATTTACATTTTCCACTATATTTTTGTGACCTGGATACAGTTTTACCTGCTCACTCAGCCATTGCCTGCGGCCCTCAAATTTCTGATCGCGTTTCTGGGTGCCCTGACGGCAAGCTGGCTGCTCACAGCCTTACTGCGCAGAACCATAGCCGGTAAAATCCTTTAAACAGGGAAACGATCATCAACCGTTTCTGCTGCTGAATTTATTTAAAATCAATGGCCTTGTAAATGATTGCATTTACAACTTGAAATTGATAATCACTTTTGAAATTAATTCTGGAGATAAAAGATGATTATAATGAAGAAAATCAAAATTGTAATATTGATCTTCCTGCTGCTCCCGGCAGTGACATTTGCAGACGAAAGACCAATACCTCCGCTGGCAGTGAAGGCGGCAATGCTTGTGGACATGAATTCGGGAAGAATTCTTTTTCAGCAAAATTCGGATCGCATCATCCAGCCAGCTTCTTTGTCAAAGATAATGACGTTATACTTAATTGCCGAAGACATAGAAAATAGAAAGACTGATTATTCCGACCTTGTTACCATCAGTCAAAATGCTGTTTACACAAATGGTTCTAAAATCCTGTTTGAACCGGGCGAGCAATGCGAAGTGTTTGACCTGGTCAAGGGCATGGCCATCTATTCTTCCAATGACGCAGCTGTAGCTCTGGCCGAGCATTTTGGCGGAAGCGTAGAGCAATTTGTCCGGCGCATGAACGCCAAGGCTAAAGAAATGGGGCTCACGCATACCCACTTTATGAACCCTCACGGACTGCCAAATACACAGCAGACGACAACGGTCAGGGATATTTACATCCTTTCACGAAATTATCTGAAGCGTTTTCCCAACCTGAGGCAGATTCACTCCATCGAAAGCTTTGTTTTCCATGATGCGATCCTGCGCAATCGCAATGATCTTCTAATGAGTTATCCGGGTGTGGACGGGTTGAAGACGGGATATGTGAAAGCGGCAGGGTGTCATCTGGTTGCAACTGCCACGCGGGGTGATATTAGATTAATGGCCATTGTTTTGGGTGCGAAGAATGCGCGCATCCGTGCGCAGGAAATCACCAAGATGCTGGATTACGGTTTTGACCTGATCGAAGAAAGAAACAGAGGATATAAATCCGGCGGCTGATGCCGCATGATGTGAAAAGTCGCGGGCAAAACCGGATCAGTGATTTGTTGCCGGATGACTGCATGTGCTTTTCAGGGTAACTCGTTCATAAGAAACTTTTCATAACGTTCGTAAAAACCGTCAGCCGATCCCCGCGGAATGCTGATCCGGTGAAATCCGGCGGGCAAATGATAGTGTTTGATTTCAGGGTTTAAGTCTTTAATGATCTTGAAATAGGTATTGGCGGCCTGGGCGATAATGTAAAGCGGTACGTTTCGGGAAGTTGATATTTCCACGGTATCGTAAGGTCTTTCCAGATAGTAATCTTCTTTGGACAGAACATAACCGAATTTTTCTGGATTGGATATGATGATTTTTGCAGCCAGAATTCGGAATACATATCTGCTGGTTTCACTGTTTAAGTAAAGTTTGTAGTAATTATCCACGCGCTGCATCGTCATTTCAGTTCTCAGACCGTTTTC
This sequence comes from uncultured Smithella sp., assembly GCA_964640755.1. GTDB lineage: Bacteria > Desulfobacterota > Syntrophia > Syntrophales > Smithellaceae > UBA8904. Next base: position 8,178 of record CAZXIP010000044.1, read on the forward strand.
ACCCATATTATAAGCGGCTGCCGCGAGAGTCCAGGAAGCAAACATGGAATAAAGGTTTCTAAGATATCTTGCCGCGGCAGGCGTTGATTTGTAGATATTTCTTCTTTCGTCGATGTCATTGCCAACGATCAGCCCGTATCTTGTCCCGGTGCTCGGGATGAATTGCCAGGGTCCCGAAGCCCCCTTGTGGGAAAACGCCAGCGGCCGCAGTGAACTTTCCGCGATGGTGATGTATTTTAGATCATCCGGCAGGCCGTTTTCCTTCAAGACCCGTTCGATTACAGGGAAGTATCGTTTGGCTCTTTTCAGCCAGAGGATGAGATCATCGCTGTTGTCCAGTGACATCAGCATTTCTCGTTCCAGTCGTTCTTTGGCGTCGGGATCGTCCAGGGGGACCGGTTCGCCGCAGAAGTCAAGCGGCCCAGTGATCCTGATGGCTTCAATTATTGTCTGCCCATGCGACATTTTCTCCGAAGCAAAACCGGTTGATACAATGCCCGTAATCATCAGTAAACAAACAAAAAAATAAAGCGCTGTGTAAATTCCTTTTTTCACAATCGACCCTCCCGGGCGAAAAATGGATCTTGAGCCTGCATCTGCTATAGAAAAATATTGACAAATTCCGAAGCCGATACCTGGTTTTTATTTTTAATTGTTCTTTTGCCTTCCGAGTAATTGGTCACCGTGCATTGTTTGTAGAGTGTGCAATTCCCGGCAGAGTCCGGCGCAAATCCGCGGCAAACACGCAGTACGTCGGGTGATATTTCATCGATCAATACAATTTTCCCGCTTCCGGATTTCAGTCTGCCCAATTCGAATTTGCCGTCGATGACATGGAGATTCTTTGAGGTGAATTCCTGTGAAACGATTTCGGCAATGTCCTGAACAAGTTCCACACTCTGCGTGATTTCGTCTTTGGTCAGCGCGCCTGATTCTTCGAGGGCTTCGAGCGTAATCAGGGTGTCGATGTCCCCCTTCGTCCATGCCTCGACCACCCTGTGGAGATTTTTGCAGGGTGTTACGAAAGGATATCTTCTCCAGAAACTTCCGGTTGCGTTGTTCCTCCAGGTGAATTCGAGATTTTCAAGCGGCGATGATCCTGGAAACTCCGGTGATTCCACCTGCATACTCAGCGGAACGGCAGGTTCCACGATCATTTCATTTTCATTTATAGTATCAATGTAGTGTGTCGGAATTCCCTTTTCTTTAAGCAGCCGGAAAAAATGAGTGGCAAACCTGCATGCGATGGCTCCTTTACCGGGGATCTCGCCTACAACAACATCATATCCGGGATCGAAAACGGTTTTACCGTTTTCAATGTATCCGGTTCCTCGGTCCGTGAAAACAAATCGATACTTTCCGACATATGGTCCGTCCGTTATATTAAAAACGTCTTTTGATTT
>CAZXIP010000044.1:9680-11425 GCA_964640755.1 uncultured Smithella sp.
GCGAAAATAATCTTTCCATCGTATGGTTCGCGATTGTGGAGGGAAAAGCTATGATCAATTCAGGGAAAAAACGGGAACACTGGGCAAACCGCATCGGGTTTATTCTGGCCGCCGCGGGCTCGGCAATCGGACTGGGAAATATCTGGCGGTTTCCCTACATGACAGGAGAGCACGGCGGAGCGGCGTTTATGCTGATATACCTGCTGGCCATTTTGCTGCTGGGCTATCCTCTGATCGTAACAGAAATCGTTTTGGGACGTGCGTCGCAGCGAGACCCCGTCGGGGTTTTTAAAGTGCTTGCCCCGAACACTCCCTGGTGGCTGGTGGGGGCGCTCGGTGTTTTTACCGGATTTGTCATTCTTTCCTATTATGCCGTAGTTGCCGGCTGGTCCCTTGCTTACGTTTACAAGGTGGTCATCGCGACAAGCAGTCCGGGAATAGACCATGCACTTGTTTTTAAAGATCATATAAGCAACATTTGGGAACCGATAGCCTGGCAGGCCCTGTTTTTAATCCTGACGGTAGGTATTATCGCCGCCGGCGTGGTAAAAGGCATCCAGCGCTGGTCAACGATCCTGATGCCTATCCTCTTTGTGTTGCTGGTAATTCTGATTGTCAGGGCGGTTACACTGCCTGGTGCAAGTGAGGGACTCGCCTATTACCTGAAACCGGACTTCAGCAAGGTGACAGGCCGGACGCTGCTTGCTGCCCTCGCGCAGGCCTTTTTTTCGTTAAGCCTGGGGATGGGCGCTCTGATCACTTACGGAAGCTATCTGAACGAAAAAGATGAAATCCCGGCCAGCGCAGCCTGGGTGGCAGGACTTGATACCGGCGTTGCCCTGCTGGCCGGTCTTGCCTTATTTCCCGCCATTTTCGCTCTGGGATTTAAGCCCGGGGCAGGGCCGGGGCTGGCGTTTATTACGCTGCCTGCCGTCTTTGCCCAGATGCCCCTGGGTGGCATTTTCGGGGTACTGTTTTTCTTTCTGCTGGGAATTGCCGCCTTAACCTCCGCGATATCCCTTCTGGAAGTGGTCACAGCCTGGCTGATCGATGAGAAGGGCTGGTCCCGAAGAAAAGCCGCCACTTGCATGGGAGTGGTTATTTTTGCTGTCGGCCTTCCGGCGACCCTGGGCTACAGCGTACTGAAAGATTTCTCCTTCCCCGGTTTGAATACAGATTTGCTTGACACCTACGACTGGTTTGCCAACAGCATCTTCCTGCCGATGGGCGGATTATTTATGGCTTTATTTACCGGATACGTGTGGGGAATCAAACATGCGGTTCACGAAGTCAATAAAGGGCATAAGACGTTTTCCGTCGGAACATGGTGGACCCTGCTTATCCGTTACGTTGTTCCCGTGCTGATCCTTGTCATCATGGCCGTGGGCATTTATGATACTTTCTGGCGATAAGTGTACAAACATGAAAAAACGTTTTTCTTTTTCAAAAAAAGATATCGAACAAATAACGTCGATGGGGATTTCAAATCCTGATGTGGAAAGGCAGCTGGCCATTTATTCACAAGGACCTCGCTATTTGCATCTGGAGAGGCCCTGTAGGGTAGGTGACGGAATTCGCGCTGTAACTCCTTCGCAAAGAAAAAAACTGATTCAGTATTATGACACCGAAGCTGATCAATGCAAAATACTAAAATTTGTACCGGCGTCCGGCGCTGCCAGCCGTATGTTCGCAGACTGGTTTACAGCGGCGGAAAAGGGCACCTTCGGTAGTGCCGGCATGGATCG
>CAZXIP010000045.1:0-11382 GCA_964640755.1 uncultured Smithella sp.
CAATCCGTCCACCCCGGCTGTTTGGAACATCATCCCATTTGACATTGTGGTAGAGAAAAAACTTCATGAACATGTGAGACATGTGTGTCATCGGAATATAGGCAATGAGGAGCGATCCCAGCATGATGGTTGAGGCCCCGCAGATGCTTTGACCCGGCACGTAGGCAGTTCTGGAAGTGCCCGCTGTCAGAAGGCCAAGAACATAATCCCTGGCTCCGTTCAGGGAAGGATCGGCAGACAAGGAGGTCAGCAATGCGGAAAGGAAAAAAAGGAGGATAAATATGATATTGAAGTAGTCGGTAACTGTCGAATATGATCTTAATGCCCGGTCGGTCAACCGCCTCACGAGCATTCCCATACTGCCGACGGTTCCCGCAATCATTCCGATCCAGCCAACAACAATGATCAGCCCGGAAAGCAATGTTTCAACCACACTGCCCTCGGCAAATACCCAAGATCCCCATAATGTAAAAAATGCCTGAAACAATAAAAGCACAAAAGCGACAAGCATTAAATACAATCCCAAATGAAAAGGGAAGGATATGCACCAGAGGCTTCTGTTTTCCTTCCACAGGCCTCTGAGGAACAGGATTTCCGGTACCATGAATTTGAGTTCGTTCAGACGAGAGGTTTCATATTTATTTTTCCACCAATTCACTTTTTCCATGTAAGACCCACCATAAAAGGTCCTTTCGGCTGTCTCATGCTGAACCGGGTAGATTTCCCAGCGGACATGCAGTGGAAGAGCGGCCTGTCTGTATATCAGATACACGCCAGCCAGCGTGAACACAGTGATGCAAAAATATGTGAAAATATAAAATCCCATAGGATGATTCCCCCTGCCACCTGATCAACGGTGACCGGCATTTCGTTTTTTCGCAAGGATTTTCTGATGCGGCAGCCATGCCACTCTATCAAAGAAGGGGCATGGCGTATCCAATCAGACGCAACCTGTCGGTTTCGAAAGTCCCGCCAGCTTGCAGGCGCCTTTTGCCGGTCCGGTCGGGAAAAGCTCATAGAGTTTCTTCATATCAATGCCGTTGTCTTTGCATACCTTGCGTACCATGGGAGCGATCCCGAACTGCTGGAAATAATTGCGCAGATAGTTGATGATTTTCCAATGCTCTTCAGTAAGCGTTCCCTCGATGTCCTCAGTGTGTGCGTAAGCCTGGGCGAACTCTTCGTTCCACTTGTCGAGCTCCTGAAGAAATCCGTCCTCATCTACTTCGTATGTTTTACCTGCTAATTCAATTTGTGGCATTTCCAAAACCTCCTCATTATTTAATCGATATAATTTTGTAAATCCATCCGCTTGTCCGGCGTGTCATCAGACCTGTTCATGAGAAAAACCGGGGGTTGATTTAACTTTGTGTGGTGGTAATGTCCGGCACTGTCAATAAGAGCATCAGACCACTCGGGAGTACCCAAGGCATGCAGATGCGTGAAACCCGCCAGAATATTTTTCCGGCACAGGCCTTCTCTTTGACCGTCCATTCCGGTTCCCCGCACAACACGATAGGCTGTGTGGGTTTCATGATTGTTTTGATAAAGGATCCTGCAGTAATGGAATTCATGACCGGTGATCGTCCGACCAATGGGAAAAAACGGATTTTCCTGATCCACGGTCAGGGTGGTATACCCGTGTCCCTGTGGCCGTTTTTCCATGCCGAACTTTACCGGCAGCGCGCCGACCATCGGATATTGTTTGTCACCAATGGTCAGAGATTCACCCAGATAGATGAAGCCTCCGCACTCAGCGTAAATCGGGAGACCCGCTTCGGCCGCCTCTCTGAGTGACAGGCGGAAGGATTCGTTTGCAGAAAGCCATCCGGCCTGGGTTTCGGGAAAACCGCCACCGATATACAAGGCATCGACAGGCGGCATCACTTTATCATGAAGAGCGCTGATCAGTGTGACTTTAGCGCCCCGGTCGGTCAATGCTTCAATATTTTCCTGATAATAAAACTGAAATGCAGTGTCTTTGATGACGCCGATGGTAATTGGCTCTCGCGGCGTATTAACGGATCGGATCGGATCAGGCAACGCATCGATGCTCCAGGGTGATGCGCTTTGAGCAACTTCAAGGAGGCCGGGAATGTCCAGGTAGTCGCGGGCGATGGCCCCTGCCTTTTCGAGGGCCTGATGAAGACGGTCGGATTCCGCAGGCGGGATCAATCCCAGGTGTCGCTGGACAAAAGGCAGATCCGACAATCGCGGTACAGTTCCGTAAACCGGAAGACCGGTATATTCCTCAATGGACTGCCGGATAACAGAGGCATGGCGTTTGCCGTTCACACGACTTAAGATGACGCCTCGGATATCGACAGAGGGATCAAGGTTCCTGCAGCCCAGTACCATTGCCGCTGCTGTCCTGGTGACCTTGTCGCAATCAACGATCAGAATAACCGGCGCGGAAAGGAGTTTGGCCAGCTCAGCCGTGCTGAATTCACCTGCGGCGTTGACACCGTCAAAGAGTCCACGATTGCCTTCAATGATAGAAACAGTGCCCTGGGTGGTATGACGTGAAAAAGAACGGGAGACCTGGTCTCGTCCCATGAGATAAGTGTCAAGATTGTAGCAGGGACCGGAGGCCGCCTGAGCAAGCCAGGCGGCATCAATATAATCCGGTCCTTTTTTGAAGGGGGTGACCGTTACGCCCTGCTGGCGCAAAGCCACGGTCAAAGACACAGAAAGGGTAGTTTTTCCCGCGCCGCCCCGGAGGGCGGCCATAATCAGACGTGGACGGGGTCGGTTCATGCTTCATTACCTGATTAAGAACAGGGTTCTTCCTTCGGAAAGAATTCAGCCAGGATAAGGTACGTTGAGCTTCCGCTTGACCAGTATTTCAAAACTTCCTCATCGAGAAGTTCTTTCACGGCATTCTGTACGGCATGACGATCTTCATCGGGCAGCCATTTGGTGACGTCCCGAATGTAAAACATCTTCTTGTCACCCTTGGATTTTTCATGAAAGAGTTCGACGATGTGTTTTTTCAGGTCCTCACTCATATTCACCCCCATTTGAACTGCGTCGATGTCCGGAATGTTTCAGTGGCCATGTCAAAATCATCGATATGCTTGTCTGTAAACGGAATACCTGTCAGCGTGAAGAACCTCTCCCAGCCGACGCGTTCGATCCACTCGCCGACGCGTTCATGCTTGCGAGCGTGGCTTGCATAAATTTCAATGATGTTTTTGACTGCATCAACAACCTCCGGCCAGCGCGGCGGGTTGTTGGGAAGAAAGGGAATGGCCAGCTTGGAAAATTTGGGAGCGCTTCTGGCGTTGGAGACCTTTCCTCCGACCCAAATTGATATCCCGTCGTTTTCGGGATCGGCGATGGGCATGGCCGGACAAACCGTGTAGCAGTTGCCGCAATACATGCACTTCTCCGGATTGACGGTAACGGTTTTGTTTTTCATATCACCCCGGATGGCACCCGTAGGGCAGGAGGCCACCGTGGACGGTATTTCGCAAACGTTCGGAACCCGCGTGTTGTCGGGTATCGGCACGGTGCGATGGATCCCGAGAATGGCAATGTCGGAGCAGTGTACGGCACCGCACATGTTCAGACAACAGGCCAGGGCGATCCGGACGTGGTTGGGTAATGTCGCTGTCACAAAGTAATCGTAAATCTCATCCATTAAGGCCTTGACGGGCCCCGAAGCATCCGTCGCAGGCGTGTGGCAGTGGACCCAGCCCTGGGTATGCACGATATTCGATATGGCATGTCCGGTGCCGCCGACAGGGTAATTGCGCGTGGCCAATTCGGCAATCAGGGGCTCGACTTTATCCTTATCATCCAGAAGAAATTCGATATTGTGGCGGCTGGTAAAGCGCAGGTAACCGTCACAATATTTCTCCGCTATGTCGCAGATTTCCCGGATGTGATCGGTTGAAATCAGCCGCGGAGAACCGGCGCGGACGGTGTAGAGCGCTTCTCCCGATTCCGCGATGTGCATGAGCACGCCCGGTTTGAGAATTTCATGATAACGCCATTTCCCGTAATTTCTCTGAATGACGGGCGGAAGCATGGTTTTATAATCAGGGGGACCGATATCTGTTTTAGCCATCTTACTTCACCTCCTTTTTGATTTCCTCGGGCCAGAAAAACACGTAGGGATTGGTCCGCGGCGCCTTAACCATCTGCGGAACGGCTGGGAGACCCACGGCCCGCAGAAATACTCTCATGCCCAGGCGCTTGATCAGTTCTCCGAGTCTTTCTCGCGACTTGGCGTTTTCATCCCACCAGTCCTGAATGCGCTCAATAAGGTCTTTAAGTTCTGTGTACGGTGGTTCCAGTTTCATGAACGGCACGATGACCCAGGAAAGAAGGGCTCCCTGTAAGATGGGCGCTTTGCCTCCAATCAGAATAGTTGCCCCCTTTTCCTTGCCCGGATGCAGAGCTTTCGGCATGAGATTGATGCAGTGCATGCAGCGGTTGCAATCCTCGTTGTATATCTTCAGTTCTTCCCCGTTCCATTCCATGCACCGGGTCGGGCAGAGATCGCAGACTTCCTTCTGGATGTCGATGGTTGGTGCATAGGCAAGAACTTCATTCTGATCGATTTGAATGTCTCCCTTCCAGGTCCCGATGATGGACAAATCGGAACGGGCAATGGAAGCCACGCAGTCGTTCGCGCAAGCGGAAACTTTGATCTTGAATTTGTAGGGAAACATGGGGCGGTGGATTTGATCCTGGTAAGTCATCGTGATGTCGTAGCAGACGTCGAGGCTGTCGATGCAGGCCCATTCGCAGCGAGCCGGCCCGACACAGGCGCTGGGTGTGCGCAGGGCGGAACCGGACCCGCCAAGGTCAAAGCCGGCTGTTGAAAGATCGTCAAAACAGACCTGGAGATGCTCCGTTGTCGTACCCAAAAGGATGGCATCCCCTGTGGACCCGTGCATGTTGGTGAGGCCGCTCCCGTGCTTGTCCCAGACATCGCAGAGATTGCGTAGAGCATCTGTCTTGTAAAACCAGCCTGTGGGGTGATTGACCCTCAGGGTGTGGAAAGCCTGAACATTCGGAAAGAGGTCGGGCCGATCCGAATAGCGACCGATGACACCGGATCCGTAGCCCTTGACACCGACAATACCTCCATGTTTCCAATGGCCGATCTTGTCTTTATAGGATAGTTCCAACTGATCAAGGAGATCCCTGGCCATGGGATTCTTTTCCGCCGCCTGCTTCATTTCTTTGACGAAACTTGGCCATTTCCCGGTTTCCAGTTCGTCCAGCAAGGGTGTTTTTGATTCCGCCATGATTTGCCTCCTTTTTAATCAATGTTAAGGTCTTGTGTCATCCGAATGAGTTATTAAATTAGAATACCTATCTTTATTTGAATGGTACTCAGTTTTATAAATATGTCAAGATTTTTTTAATGATCCGTCCATGATTATTGTCAGCCTTACAAAGCCACTCATCCGTCGTTTATTCCTCCGGTTACTTTACATCGCGAAATTATGTTCCTTCAGGTTATTTGCCGAACCATTATATCTTTGACCAGTAATCCACAAACACGACAGTGGACAAGAAAATTCCCAGGGGGACATTGACAAGAACCCGAACAGAAAATGCCCAGAAAGGTCTCATACCGGCAGAGGAAGCAGAGCACAAAAAACCATGTCCGGAGATTTTTAATAGTCCGTATGACAGTCTTGCTGAATACAATGTCAAACCAGTTCGATTGGGTAGAAAGTTGCTTTAATGCCTTGGCCTGATCCGGATTGGTTGCCACGCTGGTTAAGGTTTTGAGTTCATCGTCAGTCATCGTACCCTTAAAGCTCATGGTTTTCCCGGCAGAGTCGATCGTCAGACGGTCGGCAAATTGCGGTGGTCCCTGGTACTGAGAAAAATCAGCCTTATATTTCTTGCCTTCCCAGTTGGCTTTTCCGGAATAATTTGTTGGTACCATGGTGCCGACAATGCTCACAATAATGGAGCCCACTAAAAATCCAATGACAAGCTTGGGGAATCTATCCGAGATGATCCGGGAACCGACGGTGGTCTTCTTCTCTCCCTCTTCACCCTTCTCCCAGAACGTAACGGCAACATGGAAAGAATTTCAAAACAGAAAAAAACACTATCAGTATTTTATGAATGTTAATGGTTGTATTATATAAAAGCCTATTTGAAATAACAAGCAGATTTATTTTAATTGTCAATGTTGCCACGGGGTGCCCACAACTGGTTTAATGCATGATAGAGAAAGAGTCCGTTGATAAAATTATTTTGGTTTGGATAAGACAATTAAATCCGTTATAGTTTGATCATGATTCAAACGAAAAATGATAAAAAAGGGGATGCATGTCCATTAGTTCCGACAGATACAAAAGAATGACGGGAAGACCATGCGCCTTTCTCTGGGACGAATCCTTCCTTTGGGGGCTGATGGCCCGACGGGCACTGATGGAAGCGGGATTACCCTTCGACCTCATCAGGTCGGCTGATATCCGGGCGGTGCACTACTCTATCCGTACCTGTCGGACAAAATCCGTCATGGCATCCGGCATTGTTCCGACGCATAAATAAGACCTCCACCGATATTATCTTTTAAATGTCTGTGTTAATCCATTATCGTGTTCAAGTTCCGTATTGGTTGGATACGGCGCAAAAAGGACGCAGGGAATCCTATCAGGGGGAGGATATTATGGGACAGGCATTTTCAGAATCACCGAAGGTGACGTCGGGAAAATTGGTCACCCGGAAGGAACCATCATCCGCGGGAGACAAACTTCTGAAAGATGAGTTGGCTGACATTATCCATCAGGCGGTGCGGGACAATCGCAGCTACCTGATGGAACATGAAAGCAAGGAAATTCTTGAAGGCATCGGCATTGCAACCACCGGCTACCTGGTGGCCCGCTCTGAGGACGAAGCGCTGGCCATCTGCGATAAAATCGGATTTCCCGTGGTGATGAAAATCGTGTCGCCTGATGTTGTTCACAAAACGGATGCCGGCGGTGTCAAACTCCATCTGATGAGCGCGGAAGATGTACGCAAGGCCTATCGCGACATTCTGGAAACATTCAAGTACCAGCATATCGAAGGTGTCGCGGTGCAGCGCATGGCCAAAGCGGGTATTGAAGCCATCATCGGGGTGACGCGTGATCCCAGTTTCGGACCGCTGATCATGTTCGGCCTAGGCGGTGTGTTTGTTGAAGTCCTGCGCGACGTTTCATTCCGCATTCTGCCGATTACGGAAAAAGACGCCGCCCAAATGATTGAAGACATCCGCGGCTCTGGTATTCTCAAAGGGTATCGGGGTCAGGCCGTCGATCTGGTTTCCCTGCAGCAGCTTCTCTTAAAAATATCTCAACTGGTCGTGGAAAATCCTGAAATTCAAGAACTGGATCTCAATCCATTGTTTCTGTATCCGGACGGTTATATCACCGTGGACGCCCGGATGTTCGTCAGTGAACCGGCGCAGCATGAAATGGTCACGGCAACCGGCAAGGAAAGTCTGCGTGATTTCTTTTATCCGCAAAGCATTGCGGTGATCGGCGCCTCCGATGTCGAGGGCAAACTGGGCTTTAACGTTTTTAAAAATCTGACCTGTCATCATTTTCCGGGCAAACTTTATCCGATCAATCCGGGCAAAGATTCCGTGATGGGCGTCAAGGCCTACAAATCCATTCTGGATGTGCCCCAGTCTGTCGATCTGGCCATTGTGATTGTCCCGGCCAAAGCGGTCGAGGCGGCCATTGCGGATTGCTGCACAAAGGGCGTCCGGTTTGTTGTCGTGGAGGCGGCGGGATTTGCCGAAGCAGGCGAAGAAGGCAGGGAGACACAGGAAAGGATTCTAAAAATTATCCGCGATCATAACTGCCGCGTCCTGGGACCGAATTGTTCCGGGGTCATCAATACCCATCACAACATGGTGCAATCCATCGGCCTGCTTTCCGATCTGAAAAAAGGCAATGTCGGCATGGTGGCGCAAGCCGGTGTTTATGCCGCGGGGATTCTCACGGGGCTAAGTAACGTGCTGGATTTCGGTATCGTGGCGACCATTGGCAATAAGATGGATATCAATGAAACGGATATCCTGGAATACTTGAGCGACGATGATCATATCTCCGTGATCGTCATGTACATGGAAGACATCCGCAGCGGCAAACGTTTTGTCGATGTGGCCACCCGGGCGGCGGTTCGCAAACCTGTGATCGTGCTGAAATCGGGCAGAACGGAAGCCGGTAAGAAAGCCGTATCCTCGCATACCGCGTCGCTGGCCGGCAATGATGAAGTCAACAGCGCGGCCTTCAAGCAAAGCGGCGTGATCCGGGCCCGGGACAATGAACATCTCTTCGCTCTGACACGCGCTTTTTCCAAACAGCCTGTCCCGAAAGGCAATGGGGTCCTGGTCATTACTTACACCGGTTCGCTGGGTGTTGCGGCGACCGACATGCTGTATCTCTCCGACATGCGCCTGGCCACCCTGGAACCCTATTTTCAAACACGGCTGAAAAACGCCCTGCCTGATTATGCCAGTGTCGGCAATCCCATTGATTGTTCTTTCTCCATGACGCCCGAACAAGTGAAAAATCTTATTGAAATCGGTGTGGAATCGGGTGATGTAAGCAGTTTCATTGTGGTTATCCAGGGAGAAATCCTGGGCTCCTTTGTGGAGGTCATGCAAAATATCGACTACAAGGGAAAGCCAGTCGTCTGCGTTGTGGCCTGCAAGGAATTCATGATCGACGATGTCGTCAAGATGGAGCAGGCCGGCTTTCCTGTTTATTCCACCGCTGAAATGGCGGCGGAAGTTTTGGGACAGATGTATCACTACGGCGTGAGACGGCAGATTGCTATGACCGATTCCATCGCGCGTCATTTAACGAAGGATGCGTTCTCCGTAGATAACAATCCTGTGCGCCTTAGGTTGATCAACCCCAAGGACATCGGTCTGTGGACTGATTTTGTGAACGGCTGTTCCCAAAAATCGTTGTGGCTGCGGTTTTTATCGCCCTTTAGTGCCACGCCGGAACGGGCTGAGCGTTTCTGCAACCTCAACCCGGAAGAGGAAGTTGCCGTTGTCGCGGAAATGAAGGTCGGCGATCAATACAAGTTTCTGGGCATTGCGCGTCTGATTAAAAACAAACAGTGCGAAGGCGAAGCGGAATATGCAATCATCATCTCCGATCCCTGGCAGAATAAATCGCTGGGAATAACCCTGTCCAAACAGTGCATCGAACTGGCCAAAAAAGAAGGCTACAGGACCATTCGAGCGGAAACGATCCAGGAAAACTATGCCATGATCCGGATTTTCAGGCGTTGCGATTTCAACCTCGACGCCAAAGATGAAAACATGGTATCATTATCATTAAATTTGTCATGAATCGGAGAGAGGAACGTGTCAGCCATATGTCATGAAGATTATCCCGTCGAATATGAAAGTAGGCTTACGCTCAAAAACGGGAGAGAGGTATTTCTCAGGCCCATTCTTCAGACAGACGAACATCTTATTGTAGATTTGTTGAACAAGCTTTCCGCTGATTCCATTTATCTGCGATTTTTAAGACCCCTTAATTCCCTTCCGGAAGAATTGCTTTTTCAACTCACGCATATCAATTATAAGAGCAACTTTGCTCTCGTCGCCGTGATACAGGAAGATGGTAAAGATTCTATTATTGCTGTTGCCCGTTATGGTTATGATCCCCAAGAGAAGGTTACGGACTTTGCCATTGTGGTCCGGGACGACTGGCAGCATTGTGGCCTTGGTAAATTCCTGTTGTCAACCCTGTTTGCTATCGGCAGGAAGCATGGGATTTTTCGTTTTGTATCCTTCGTCGATTCGACAAACCATATTATAAAGCAGCTTCTCAGAAAGCTCGGTTACTCGGTGAAGTATTCTTACAGGAAAGGTTCCACTCAGGTCGAGGTTCTCTTCTGAATTTCAAAAGGAAATGCCGTTCCCCGGTTTCCCGGGAAACGGCATTTGGAGGAGGGACTTCACAATGACGGAGACGGTTGTCACCGCCCCCGCATTGAAGGGGTGTTAACCTAATTTCTTTCTGTTCTCGACCAGATCATCGACCACGGCCGGATCAGCCAGGGTGGACGTGTCGCCGAAATCACCAAACGTTTTAGCGGCAACGTTTCTCAAAACACGGCGCATAATCTTGCCGGATCTGGTTTTGGGAAGACCATCCGCCCATTGAATCTGGTCGGGCGATGCGATCGGACCGACAACCTTGCGGACGTGCGCAACCAGGACCTTTTTGAGGTCATCCGTCTTTTCCACATTATTGTTCAGGGTAACATAGGCAAAGATGCCCTGTCCTTTGATGTCATGCGGGAAACCGACAACCGCCGCTTCCGCGACATCAGCATGAGACGTAAGGGCCGCTTCCACTTCCGCGGTGCCCAGCCGGTGACCGGAAACATTGATAACGTCATCGACACGGCCGGTGATTTTGTAATCGCCGTCGGCATCGCGTTCCGCGCCGTCGCCGGAGAAGTACGTGCCGGGGAACTGTACAAAGTAATTCTCGACAAACCGGCCTTCTTTGTCATTCCACAAACCGCGGGCCATGCCGGGCCATGAATTTTTAATGCACAGCGCGCCTTTGCCGGGGCCTTTGATTTCTTTTCCTTCTTCATCAAAAAGAACCGGGACGACGCCGAAGAATGGAACCATGGCTTTGGCGGGTTTAATATCGATTGCACCGGGCAGGGGCAGGATCATATGTCCGCCTGTTTCCGTCTGCCACCACGTATCGGAAATCGTGCAGCGGCCGCCGCCGATCTTGTTATAGTACCACCACCAGGCCTCGGGGTTGAGCGGCTCACCGACCGAACCCAGAACGCGCAGCGAGGAAATATCGTGCGCATCGACCCATTGGTCACCTTCTTTGGCGATGGAGCGGATCGCTGTCGGAGCGGTATAGAAGTTATTGACGTTGTATTTTTCGACAACGGCCCAGAAACGGCCGAAATCCGGATAATTGGGAACGCCTTCAAACAAAATGCTTGTGTATCCGTTGCACAGCGGACCGTAAACGATGTAGCTGTGGCCGGTGACCCAGCCGATGTCGGCGGTGCACCAGTAAGTATCTTCTTCACGGACGTCAAACGCAAGCTGCTGGGTCATGGCGGCATAAAGCAGATAACCGGCCTGGGTGTGGACGACGCCCTTGGGCTGTCCGGTCGAACCGGATGTGTAAAGGATGAACAGCGGATCTTCCGCATCCATTTCCTCAGGTTTGCAGTATTTGTCCGCTTTGGCCATCAGTTCTTCATACCAGATGTCGCGGCCTTCCTTCATATTAACGGCCGTTCCGGTGCGTTTCACGACAACCATGGTTTTGACACCGGGGCACTGAGCTACGGCTTTGTCACAGGTGTCTTTCTGGGGGACTGCTTTGGCGCCGCGGTACGTGCCGT
>CAZXIP010000046.1:0-11366 GCA_964640755.1 uncultured Smithella sp.
TGAAGATGGTTACAGAAAAACGAGGGCCAGGCGGTGTTATCAATTAACAGCCAGAATCCGCAAATGCGCCTGATTTCAAAAGCGGTGGACGTATTGCGGGAAGGCGGAGTAATTATATATCCTACGGACACAGTTTACGGATTAGGCTGCAGTCTGTCCAATAAACGAGGCATTGAAAGAATTTACGAAATTAAAAGAAGAAACAAGAAACGTCCGCTCAGTTTTGTTTGTTCCGACCTTAAGCACATCAGCCAGTATGCCATGGTTTCAGATTACGCCTATAAAACCATGAAAAGGTTTTTACCAGGACCTTATACATTTATTCTTGAGGCGTCGCGTCTTGTTCCAAAAATCATTCTGCCGAAAAGGCCGACCACCGGAATCCGTGTGCCGGACAATCAGATCTGTCTGGCGTTAATCCGTGAATTGGGACAGCCGATTATCAGCACCAGTGTGCAGACGGACGACGGAGAAGACCTTGGCAATCCATCACTCATCGACGAATATTTCGGACGGATCGTCGACTTGGTTATTGACGGCGGAACAATTGTTCCCGAACCGTCCAGTGTCATCAGCCTTGTGGATGACACGATCGAACTGCTTAGAATTGGCAAAGGCGACGTAAGCGCCTTTCAATAAATATACAAGGTTGCACCCTTCAAATTTGCGTGCCGGCAGGGCAGCAGGTCCCTGTCATGAGCGCGCAGCGCAGGAAGCAGCCGAAAAGGACTATTATGAAACACATTATGCTCGTTAATGCCGTGCACAAGGAACAGATGCGCATGGCGACGGTCGACGAAAAAGGCAAGCTCATTGAATTCAATATTCAAATGACTGTGCGGGAGCCGATCACCGGAAATATTTACAAAGGAAAAGTGCTGAAGGTTGAGCGGGGGCTGCAGGCGGCTTTTGTCGATTACGGCGGCGTTAAAGACGGTTTCCTGCCTCTTCGGGATGTAAGCCCCGAATATCTCACCGAGCCGGAGAACGGTCAGACCGGCGGCAGACCGGTTCTTAAGGCTGGACAGGAAATAATTGTACAGGTCGTCAGGGAGGTCATCGGCAATAAAGGCGCTCTGCTTACGTCCTACATTTCCCTTCCCGGACGTTATCTCGTCCTGCTGCCGAACAAACTCTGCGGCGGCATATCGCGTAAAATTGAAAGCGAAGAAGACCGGCAAAAAATCAAAACGCTGATGGAACAGATCAAGGTTCCGGAAGACATGGGCTTCATTGTCCGTACAGCCGGTATCAACCGCACCAAGCCGGAAATCCAGCGCGATTACCAGTTCCTGATGCGCCTGTGGAAGGAAATCTTCAAGAAAGCCGGGAGCGTCTCGGCGCCCTATCTGCTTTACCAGGAAACGGATTTCGGCGTGCGTTCGCTTCGCGATTATCTGACGCTGGAAATCGATGAAATCCTCGTCGATGAGGTTGAGACCTTCCGCAAAATGCGTGCTTATTTGAAAGCCGTTGCTCCGCGTCATTTGCGCATTCTGAAAATCTATAAGGATAAGGTTCCGATTTTTGAACGGTACGAGCTGGAGGAACAAATCCGCGTGATTTATCAGGAACGCGTTGAGCTGAAATCCGGCGGTTACATCATTATCAATCCCACGGAAGCGATGATCACCATTGATGTCAATTCCGGCCGCGGATCCAATAAAAGAAATATCGAAGAAACCGCTTTTAAAACCAATGTTGATGCCTGCGAAGAGATTGCCCGTCAGCTCCGCCTGCGCGACCTCGGCGGTTTAATCGTGATTGATTTTATCGATATGATTGATAAAAAACATATCGCGGAAGTGGAAAAGGCATTCAAGAAAGCTCTGAGCATGGATCGGGCGAGAATTCAGCTTTCCCGCATTTCCAAGTTCGGACTTCTGGAACTGTCCCGGCAGAAGAAGCAGTCCACGATTCAGGAAATCAGCTATATCACCTGCCCGTATTGCAAAGGCAGCGGACTCAGGCCTTCCCTGGAATATGCCTCTCTGGGAGCTTTTCGCAAGATAGAATCGGAAGCGGTCAAAGGCATTTACTCAGAGCTGAAAATCAGCCTGCCGCATGAAATAGCCTTGTATATTCTGAATAATAAAAGAAGTGAGTTGATGAAGCTGGAAACGACTTTCGGTGTTTGCCTCCACATCGAAGGAAGATCGGATATGGCATGGGACAAACTCGAAATTGAGCAGTCCATTAAGGATCAGACACTGGAAGCAAGTGTGATGCAGGATGCGCCTCTGCTGCAAGCAGCAGAAAACACCGAGCCGGACAAGGATCAGGCAGTCCCGGTAGAAGCAACGGATACACCAGGCAGCGGCTCGGAAGAGCCTGTCAAAAAGAAAAGCCGCCGCCGCCCACGTCACAGGAAAAAGAGACCCACGGAAGCATTGGCGGAAACTGCACCGGAAACTGAATCGGTAGACGAGTCGGTTCCGGAGCCTGCGGCTGAGACTGTCGTGCAGCCGGTTCCCCGATCGATGACCCCCCAATTCCCCGCCAAACCGCTGAAGATTGTCAGCGCCCTTCCGGATGAATTTTATCCGGTGGAATTAGGCGACGACACCTTTGTTCCGGAACCGGGTCAGGATGAACCGGAAGAGGATAAAGGGGATCAATGAATAGATCAGCCAAACCATTCGGCCATGCGTTATCCTGCCGGTTCATGAATCCCAGGGAGTCCAGCCCATGGCCGATGAAATAATGAAAAGGCTTTATCGGATTGTTGTGCCTCTTCCGAACAGTCCGCTCAAAGACCTGAATTCCTATGTCATTAAAGGCGAAGACCGCAACCTGATTATCGATACCGGTTTCAACCGCAGCGTCTGCTATGAAGCCATGCAAAAAGGCCTGGCCGAACTGGACATTGATCTGAACAAGACTGATTTTATGCTGACCCACATGCATGCCGATCACACGGGGCTGGTGACGAGGCTGGCGTCGGAAACCAGTAAAATTTATTTCAGCCGGATTGATGCGAAGGTATTCGATAAGGATGTCAGCTGGCAGCCCCTGATCGACTTTGCCGAAATCAACGGCTTTCCAGCAGGCGAACTGCAAAAGGCGCTTGCCAGCCATCCCGGTTTGAAATACTCTCCGGATGAGATTCCGGTTTTCACCCTTCTTGATGACGGAGATGTGATCGAATGCGGTTCCTATCAACTGCGATGCGTGGCTACGCCGGGACATACAAAGGGGCATATATGCCTTTACGAAGAAGACAAAAAAATCCTCTTCTCCGGCGATCATATTCTCTTTGACATCACACCGCACATCGAGTCATGGGCCTATGACACGAATTCACTGGCCGATTATATGGCCAGCCTGGATATGGTTTATCATTTGCCCGTGAGTCTTGTGCTGCCCGGACACCGGAACTTCCAGGGAAGCCTCAAAAAAAGAATTGACGAATTGAAAATCCATCACCGCGAACGCGCCGATGAAGTGCTTAACGTCCTTGGAAGTGAAACGCTCAACGCCTATGAAATTGCCGCGCGCATGACCTGGGACATTGACTGTGAAACCTGGGAAGATTTCCCGATCGCCCAGAAATGGTTTGCAACCGGAGAAGCCATCGCCCACCTGCGATACCTGGAGGGCGAAGGACGGATCATCCGCGATGCAAGCCGTGAAATAATACTCTTCCGGGCTTGTAAATAGTCATATTTGCAGAATGAATTGAATATTTCCAATGCAAGCAAAAGTGCAGCAACTTCATGCGCAATGACAGATAACCATTTCCCTCCCTTGCTTTTCCCTGAGTAAATATTGGCTTGATAATTATAGCATATATGCTATAAGAGAATCATGAATTGGACAATCACATACCATAGTGAATCGGTTCAGAATGAAATACTTGCGTTACCTGCCGGTTTGCTCGCCCGCTACCTCAGGTATGCCGATCGTATGGAGGTTTATGGTCCTGATCTGGGTATGCCCCATACCCGCGCGATGGGTAAGGGTTTGTTTGAGCTAAGGCTGAAAGCGGCAGAAGGAATTGGCCGTGTGTTTTATTGCACACTCGTTGGTAAGAAAATTGTTATGTTGCATCAATTCACTAAAAAAACAGAAAAAACGCCGCCCGGAGAACTTTCCCTGGCGATGCACCGTCTGAAGGAGGTAAAAAATGCTTACTCATAAAGAACTTAAGAGGCGCGCTCTTAAACGCTTGGATGTAAAGTCCGAATATGACCGGTTGGATGAGGAATTTTCTTTTCTTGACGAATTTCTGAAGGCGCGTTCCTTAGCCGGTATAACGCAAGCGGAAGTGGCCAGGCGCATTGGAACAACTCAATCGGCGATTGCGCGAATGGAGTCAGGTAGAGGAAAGCACACGCCGTCACTGGCAACACTGCAAAAATATGCCGGTGCAGTGGGTTGTCATCTGGAGTTACGGTTGGTGAATAAAAAACGACAGGTGATCCGTAAAACACGATGACGCTTGCAGATTCGTATTCCATTCGCCTGGAAAGTTTACATGGTGGACGTTTTACAAAAATAACAAAGCGGTAAACAGCTTTGGCAGTTTACCGCTTTGTTGATATAGTAATGTGACTTTGCAATAAGTGCCAGAGGCAAGGCATGCAAGTCACAAGGAAAGAAACCCACTTTTGGCTTAGGCTGCAGTGACGAGTGACGAAGCACAACGCAGCATATGGGCATTTTCCAAATTCATTCTAGAAAAATATCATTCCCAGCGCTTCGGCAATGCACGCCGGTTTATCCTGCCCCTCAACTTCGATCGAATGATTTAGCTTCAGCAGTAATCTGTTTCCCGGCTTTTCTTCCAGCCCGGAAAGGGCAATCCTATCGCGGATTTTTGAGCCGGTTGCCACAGGGGTAATGAATCGCACCTTATCCAGGCCGTAATTGATGGACATCCTGGCCCCTTCCATTTTCAGGGGAACCTGATAGCTGAAAAACGGCAGAAGCGAAAGCGTCAGAAATCCGTGCGCGATGGTTTTGCCGAAAGGCCCTTTCGCGGCTTTTTCAGGATCCACATGAATCCACTGATGATCTTTGGTGCTGTCGGCAAATTGATTAATCTGCTCTTGGGTCACCTCTGTCCAGTCGGAAATAAAAACTTCTTTCCCGATCCATTTTTCCATGTCTTTCATTACGGATTCGATAGACATTTCAAATTTCTCCTTTATGGTTTCGGTGAATGCATGACAATCTTTGTCAACCGTTTTCCGTCATGAGTGGATTAATCCCGCTTACGCGGGACGAGCGTTAAAACTCCTTCGCTTGCTGCGATATAATAACGTTCATTTCATATCGCGACAGCTTACTTCGAGGTGTTTTATTCAAGAGCCGCGTTGACTTTGGCCTGTGCGGCTTTCGCCTCCTTCATGATTCTTTCAAAGAGTTCCGCAACTGTTGGCTGGTCGTGGATCAGCCCCTGCACCTGGCCCACCGGCAGAACGCCTGTCTTTGAATCGCCGTTTTCGGTGGCCACTCGAATGGCTTTGAAGGCGTTGGCCATAAAAGCCAGTTGCTTGGCGTTTTTGTAACCGGATAACAGTACGCCCAGGAAGAGTTTGAAATAGGGCACGCCCATTTGCTTTGCGATATCCTGCGAGTTGAAAAATGCGGCGGGCCAGCTCAGGCCTTTCTTGATGGCATGTTTTGCTGCATCCGTTTTCATAACACGGCATAAAATACCGTCGAAGCGTTTTGAAAACAGCGTGTCATAGACGTCTTTCTGCATGGTGAGCTTTTTGAAGTTTTCATGCAGTGGACTCTCCTTGGTGGTCATCAGCCGGGTGCCCATCGCGACGCCTTCTGCTCCCAGGGCCAAAGCGGCCGCGATACCGCGTCCGTCGGCGAATCCGCCGGCGGCGATCACGGGGATGTCCAGATTTTCCGCCAGGTGGGGAATCAAAACCAGCGATGTGACATCTTCGCCATGTGCCGCCGCTTCCTGGCCGGTGGCAATGACCGCATCCGTGCCGAAATCCTGCGCCCGCTTGGCATGCTTGACGTTGACAACGGTGGCAAAAACCTTGCCGCCGTATTTGTGCGCTTCTTTCACAATCCAGTCGCCCTTGCCCAGCGCAAAGTTAATGACGGGAACCTTTTCCTGTAAAAGAACTTTCGCATTTTCCGCTGCGCCCGGGAACATCAGCGACGCGTTGGCGCCGAAAGGCTTGTCGGTCAGCTTCCGAATTTCGCGGATGGATTCCCTGGTCTGCTCGGCGTTCAGCGGTCCTGTCGCCAGAATGCCCAACCCTCCGGCATTGGAAACCGCCGCGACCATTTTCGGGGTGCTGATCCAGCTCATGCCGGAAAGCACGATGGGGTACTTGATGCCGACCATTTCAGTGATTCTTGTTTTCATAATTTCTCCTTTTTATCATGTAAGTCTCTTGAACTATTTTCGTATCAGTTTCCGCAGAGCTTTGCGGCCCTGGCGGAATGCTCCTTGGCTTCGGCTGCCATTCTCTCCAGCAGTTCGGCGCAGGTGGGGATGTCGTTGATCAAACCGATGGATTGGCCGACCATCAGCGGGGCATAATCGACATCGCCGGTTTCCCAGGCTTCCTTAACCTTCTGGCCGGACAGGAGGGGAATGAGCTCTTCAAATCCTCCGTGGCGCGCTTCAATGGCGAGCACCTCCTCCAGAACTTTCGATTTCAGTCCGCGGCCCTGCAGGCCGATAGATTTACCGTAAATCACCGTGTCGAATTCCTGTCTCCGGATCAGTTCCTGCTTGATGTTATCGTGAACTTCACATTCCTTTGTGGCGATGAACCTGCTGGCCATCATCACACCGTCGGCGCCCAGAGCCAGGGCTGCCGCAAGCCCCGATCCGTCGGCGATTCCACCGACCGAGACCACGGGAATTTTTAAGGAAGAAACCATTTTGCGCGTGAGCACCATGGTGGTTACATCATCATTCAGCGGATGGCCGCCTTCTTCGATTCCTGCCGCGTACACGCCGTCGAAGCCGATCTTTTGCGCGTGCAGCGCATGACGGACGGCGCCGACTTTATGGAACATTTTGACGCCGGCTTTCTTGAGAAGCTCGACCGCTTCCATTCCCGCCACCTTGTCCAACGGTGTTCCGGAAAATTCAATGCCGTCAACTTTTTCCTCCGCACAGACTTTGACGTACATCTTGTGATGTTCCGGTGTGATCCGCATCGAAGGCAAAAGGGTAATGGCAATAAAAAAAGGTTTGTCGGTCAGTTTGCGTGTTTCCCGGATGGCCGCCCGAAACTCGTCAGCCGTTTCATAATTGGCGGCGGTGAGATTGCCGATGCCGCCTGCGTTGGATACCGCGGCGCACATTTTCGGCTTGCAAAGCCACATCATCGCTCCGCAGATAATCGGGTACTTCACACCGAGCATTTCCGTTATGGCTGTTTTAAACATAAAATCCTCCTTCATATTTTAGCGTTTAATTCCTGCTTTCGCTTTTATCCTTTTTTTCAAACTATTTTGAATGTTGAGCTGCACCTGCTTCTGGAAAAGCCGCTTCAAGATATAACCTCTGTAGAATTCACCGATCCGGGTCAATTCCGTCGTAATCAGGATGTTTTCTCTCGTCGATTTTCCGGCGACAATTTTTCTGCGCAGGGCCATTTCCTTTTCCACGATCTTTTTACCCAGTTCCACCCAGAAGGACAGCTCGGCCTGGTCCCTTCCCAATCCGATAAGCGGCCGGATCCCGTCCCGCCCGATCCGGACATCTTCTTCATTATAGAGCGGTTTGTCCGTGCCGGTTGTAAAGGGAATCAGGACGCCCAGCTTTTCCGCCTTTCGCAACTGGGTTTCCGTCAGTCCGGTCGCCTCCAGAAAGGCCTGCCGGTCAAGCAGTCCATGTCCGGTAGGATCTTCTAGATTAAAGACGGCGTTTTCGACGGTTTCCGCCTCCAGAAGGCTGAGCCCTTCATCCATGCGGCGCAGGATATTCTTGATCAGGTAAAGTGGAAAGTAGCGCTTGCCCTTCAGTTCCTGGATGGCGCGCAGCCGGTCAATGCAGGCCTCGTCGTAGTAGGCCATTTTTTCATTGACTTTCTCGGGCCGGGGCAGAAGTCCCTCCGATACATAGTAACGGATGGTTGAGGCCGGAACGCGGCTTCTTTTTGCGATTTCACCGATTTTCAGTTTCATTCATTTCCCTCAAACATTAAAGTTGAGCTTTAATGTTATAGTGCGCTTGAAAGCCGCTGTCAAGAAAATATTTTAGGGGTCCATAAAATGAGTAAAAACAATAGATAAAACAATAGATAAAACCATTGACAACCGTTTGGATGCTTTCTATACTCTGCCGCGCGTTTGAAATTATTTAAAAACAAGGAGGAAGATGATGAAGAATCATAGCCGGTTTCCCGCTGCAGTGGCGGTGATCATGCTGGTCGTTGTTTCCCTGATTTGTCCTGGCCTGGCAAGGGCCGAATATCCGGACCGCGGCATCACCTTACTGGTCGGCTTTGTCCCCGGCGGCAGCATGGATTTGAGCGCGCGGGCGCTGGCGAAATCCGCAGAAAAGATTCTGGGGCAGCCCGTCATTATTGAAAATAAGCCGGGTGGAACGGGAACCGTTGCGCTGGCCGCTCTCCTGTCTCAAAAGCCAGACGGTTATACGCTTTGTGCCACGCCAAGTTCTGTCCTTATACGGGTGAGCCAGCAGCAAAAGGTTCCGTTCAAACCGTTTACGAGTTTTAAACCCGTGATCGGTTTTACCGAACCGCAGCTGGGCATCGTGGTGAAAAACGACGCGTCATGGAAAACCCTCAAGGACCTGACCGGCTATGCAGCAAAGAATCCCGGCAAGGTGAAGTACGCCACGACCGGTGTGGGCAGCACCACGCACGCCGCCGTGGAGGAAATTGGCGGAAAAGACAAACTGCAGTTGATCCACGTGCCCTACAAAGGAAGCATGGAAGCGCTCACCGCTCTGTTGGGCGGCCATGTTGAATTTGCATCTCTGACCTCGGAACTGGTGCCGGCCGTTAAATCAGGCCAGATCAGGCTCCTTGCCGTCATGAGCGAAAAGCGTTCTCCAAAATATCCCGATGTCCCCACAATGAAAGAACTGGGCTATGACTTTGCCAACGATGCTGTTTTTGCCATTGTCGCGCCTTCGGATATCAACCCTGCCGTGATGAAAAAACTTGAACGCGCTTTTGCAGCCGCCGCAAAAAGCAGTGAATATCTGGAGACGCTCGACAGAATCAACATGATTCCCGTTTACTACGATGGTAAAGCGTTTGACGGTTTTTTAAGAAAACACTGGAAAATTATCAACAAAAACCTGATTGCCGGCGGGGCTATCAAGGAAGCGGCAACCAAACCGGAATAAATCTGCGGGGCCTGACGGCCGGGGAACGGGCAAGATGGACAATCGCAATCTGGTCAGCTGTATTGTTTTCCTTGGGCTTTCGGCTTTTGTCGCAGTCTCCTCCATCGGTCTGGGAATTGGCCACCTGACTAATCCCCAGGCCGGTTTTATGCCTTTCTGGACCAGCCTGCTGATCATCGTTTTCAGTTTGATTTTATTGGGCCTGACGTTCGCGAATCGGTCCAGTCAGGAACACCGGGTTGATATATGGAGCCATGTCCACTGGCATAAAAGTATGCTGGCAGCCGGCGCTTTGTGTGTTTATGTTTTCTTACTGCCCGTAATCGGTTATCTTGCGGCCACAAGTATTCTGATGCTGGCCTTATTCAAGCTCAGTTCCATGAAAATTCTGCCGGCCGCCCTTGCTTCCCTGTTTACGGTTATCTTAAGCTACGGGCTGTTTTCTTTTATTTTAAACACGCCTCTGCCCCGGGGAATACTGGGGTTCTGATCTTTTTTGACGGAGTATCATTGGACGCACTGAACGGATTATTCTACGGCCTCTCCGTAGCCTTTGAACTTCACAACCTGCTACTACTGCTTGCGGGCTGCCTTTTGGGCACGCTTGTCGGCGTTTTGCCCGGACTGGGGCCGGTCGGTGCGATATCCATTTTGCTGCCCTTGACCTTTCAATTGCCGCCCGCAGGCGCCATCATCATGTTGGCAGGGATCTATAACGGAGCCATGTACGGCGGATCGACAACCTCCATTCTGATCAACGTACCGGGGGAGGCGGCCTCCGCTGTCACCTGTCTGGACGGCCACGCGATGGCCCGTCACGGGCAAGCCGGACAGGCTCTGGGGATCGCCGTTTTCGGATCATTTATTGCCGGTACAGTTGGACTGATCGGACTGCAGCTGATCGGCGGGCCGCTTTCCATGCTGGCGCTGAAGTTCGGGCCGCCGGAATACTTTGCCATCATCCTGATGGGATTCACGTTCATTGTTTATCTCGCGCAGGGATCGATGATCAAAGCGGTGCTCATGGCCCTTGCCGGTATTATTTTGAGCCTGATCGGGCTCGACCCCATTACATCCGAGCAGAGATTCACATTCGGAAACATCCATTTATTCGAAGGCATCAGCGTTGTGCCGCTGGCCATCGGCCTGTTCGGTCTGGCGGAGGCATTTGTCAATCTGGAAAAAACCGCCCCAGTCAGAGTTTTGCAGGTCAGAATCAGGAACATGTTCCCAGGCAAGAGCCAGTGGCTGCAAGCCAAATGGGCTATTGCACGCGGCACGGTGATCGGCTTTTTTATGGGCATTCTGCCAGGCGGTGGGCCGGTGCTTTCCACATTCATGGCCTACGGCGTGGAAAAAAGAGTGTCAAAGAATCCTGAAAAATTCGGCCATGGTGCGATCGAAGGCGTGGCCGCGCCCGAATCCGCCAACAATGCCGCGGCATCCACATCCTTCATTCCGCTTATGACGCTGGGTATTCCACCCAACGTGGTTCTGGCTGTGCTGTTCGGTGCGTTTATGATTCACGGTGTCACGCCCGGGCCGCTACTCATGACACAGCATCCGGAAATATTCTGGGGTGTGATCGCCAGCATGTACATGGGGAATGTTATCCTGCTGATCCTGAATCTGCCGCTGATCCCGCTGTGGGTTCAGGTTCTGCGGATTCCCGATAAAATACTCTATCCGCTTATTGTCCTGTTTTGCCTGCTGGGCGCTTACAGCATCAACAATAGTGTCTTTGACATTGCTGTCATGATTCTTTTCGGCGTGGTCGGCTACCTGCTCAATAAATTCGATTTTGAGGCCGCACCCATGATCCTGGGTTTTGTGCTGGGCCCCATGTTTGAAGTCAATCTAAGGCGCTCGCTTCTGATGTCGCAGGGCAGTTTTGCCATCTTTGTGGAAAGGCCGATCGCGCTGGTTGCGCTGATTGTCTGTGTGATTCTGATTATCCTGCCGATTACCAAAATGAGCAGAGATAAAAGATGACTTCATTTAAGTGTTGCATTGCTATTTTAAAATTGTAATATGACACATCATTAAAAATAAATAC
>CAZXIP010000047.1:0-11290 GCA_964640755.1 uncultured Smithella sp.
ACACTGGAACAAAGAAAATTCTATTGCGAGGAAGAACTTCGCCTGAACAGGCGTCTTGCCCCAAACATTTATCTGGATGTTGTTCCGATCATGCAGGATAACAGCGGCAACCTGTCTTTGGGTGGAACCGGACAAGTCATCGAATATGCCGTCCAGATGAAAAGGCTACCGCTGGACAAAATGCTCAAAATCCTTCTGGCACAAAATCAGGCCGATAAAATAATTATGGATGCCGTCGCTGAAAAAGTTGCACGCTTTCACAGAACTGCCGAAACAGGCGGCAAAATCGACCAGATGGGATCCATCCAAACCATCCACCACAACACCGATGAAAACTTTGAACAAACCGAAAGGTACGTGGATGTTACCATCCCTGCTTATCAGTTCCACTTCATCAGGGAATATGTGAAAAAATTTCTGGACTCCAACAAAGATCTTCTGGAGAAAAGGATTGCACAGCATAAGATTCGGGACTGCCACGGTGATTTGCACCTGGAACACATCTGCGTCGCGGATGATATCATTATTTTTGACTGCATAGAGTTCAATGAGCGCTTCCGATTTGGTGATGTGGCGGCGGAAGTTGCCTTTCTGACCATGGACTTGGATTATAACGGATATGCCCGTCAGGTCGAAGATTTCGTGCACGCATATCTGAAATATTCTGATGATACGGATTTACAGGCCCTTTTGAATTTTTATCGATGCTACTATGCCTACGTCCGCGGAAAAGTCATTAGTTTTCGTCTTGACCAGAAAGAAATACCCGAAATCGAGCGATCGGAAATAAAGAAAACCGCGTCAAAATATTTTGACCTCGCCTACACGTATGCAGCTCGTCTGGAAAAACCGGTCCTAATTCTCACCGCGGGACTGATCGGTTCCGGCAAAAGTTACCAGGCACAGAAGATCGCGGCGCGCCTCGGTGCGGATGTGATTCGCACAGACATTCTGCGCAAGGAGATGCTCAATATCAAGCCGGCCGAAAAGCATCAGGAATCTTTCGGCCAGGGGATCTATGCCCGCGATGTTTCACAAAAGACCTATGAAAAAGCCATCGAACTGGCTGCCGAAAAAATTCAGCGGGGGAGACCGGTCATTATCGATGCATCGTTTAAAAACCGTTCCGATCGAGCACTGGCCGCCAACCTTTCCGAAAGGCTTCAAGTGCCTTTTTATATCATTGAATGCATCTGCCCGGATGATGTCGTGAAAATACGGCTGGACAAAAGAAAACTGGACAAAGACAATCCGTCCGACGGCCGTTGGGAAATCCTGCAGGAGCAGAAAAATCAGTATGAAGAAATAAAAGAGATTTCCGGCGACAGCTGCTTTAGAGTTGACACGGCGGCCAATCCGGATATTTTCCGCCAGAACATTATCCGCACGATCAAAATGGCTGAATTGTAAACCACAGAGTATTTTATTTTTGGAAAACCTTTACTACCAGCGACAACCCGCCGTCAGCAAGATAGATGATTAAAGGGGGGGATGGTTCATGGGGCGGCAGGCTTCGTTACCGTTTCTTGTGTTTTGTCCCCTGCTTCTGTTTCGTTTGTCTGGCTTTTTTCTTTCTCACCGGCTTCAGCCTTGTCCTGCACTTTTACTTCTGCACTCACCCCGGCTTTTTCTTTGGCTTCTGCTTTTGCCCTGGCCTTTTCTTCTTTGAGCTGTTTAGATCTTTCTTCCGCTTCAAGCCGTTTTTTCGTTTCCTCAATGTATGATTCAACTTTTAAATCCAGGCCGACGCCGGGATATTCGCGGGCAATGACTTCAAACCGCTGCAGTGCAGCCGCATATTTTTTCTGCTTAAAATAAAAATTGCCTATATAAAATTCATGCTCAGCCATCTTTGTTTTGCATTCCCGGATCTTCTTTTCAGCCAGGATGGAAAACTTGCTTTGCGGAAAACGGGCAACCAGTTTCTCGAATTCTCTTTTGGCATTGATCAGTTCCGTCTGATCCCGGTCAACCGCATCGATTTCCAGGAAGTGGCACATCCCCAGTTGATAGAGGGCATAGGGGACGTTTTCGTTGGTCGGATAAAATGTTGTAAAATCACGGTAGGCCGTTTGAGCATCCGGGTATTCTTTTCTGCTGAAATAAGAATCCGCAATGCCCAGTGTGGCCAGAACGGAGAGTTCATGCAATGGATATTCTTCTTTGAGGCGGGTATAGAATGACTGCGCCTTTTTGTAGTTGCCGTTCTGATACTCGGAGGTGCCTCTTGAATAAAGGGCTTCCGGTGTATTTCTGACCGGTTGGCTCCTCTTAAAAAAAGACATAATGTTGTCCTTATTAATCATGTCTAAATTAAACGAGCAGCCGCTGCAAATCAGAAGAAAGGCTAAGATAATGCTTACATTTTTTAGTTTCACTGGCATTCCCGACAATAAATATTAAAGGTAAGGGTATCCCTGTTGTGTCCGTAAGATAAATATCACAGGCTTTTCTTAACAAACTCTTCAAGCTTCTCTTTCGGCACAAGACCGATCATGGTATCCAACACTTTCCCGCCCTTAAACATCATCAGGGTGGGAATGCTGCGAACTCCATAGGTAGTCGCCGCTTTCTGAGCGTCGTCAACGTTCAGTTTCATGACCTTGACTTTGTCCTGATATTGAACGGCAATCTCTTCCACGATGGGACCGATAGCCTTGCACGGTCCGCACCAGGGCGCCCAAAAATCAATGAGCACCGGCTTATCGCTTTTCAGAACTTCTCCATCGAAATTATCATCCGTGGCTACACCCAGAAATTGGCTGCTCATAACCGACACCCTCCTGTTTGATTTGCCGTCTATATGGCATAGCGAGGTAAAAAAAGTCAAATGCTATTTGACTTTTTCTCCCATCCGTATCATTTTTTGACTGTACAGCCTTTATCTGTTATGAATCAGCATACATAAGGAGGGTATGATGGGATTATTGGGTGTATTAGCAGGAACAATTATGATGGAAAGAAGCGAGCTTCTCCAGAAAGGTCATCAGGAGAGCATCCGTAATCAATACGGGGAAGTGCTTTTGACGGTAACCGATCATATCATCTTTATTGTGCGTCACGGGAATGATCCCGCCGACTATATCCTGCCGCACAGAATCAATCATCTTGCAAACCTTCAGGCACTCAAAGACATGGGCGTCACCGAGGTGATCGGTATCAACTCTACCGGATCGCTGAAGAAGAACCTGTATCCGGGCATGATTGTCATTCCAGACGATTTTATAACGCTCACAGCCATTCCTAACATCCACCAGGATAAAACCGCGCATATTACACCGTCTTTAAATGAATCCGTTCGCCTCAAACTGATTACGGCGGCCCGAAACAGCAATCTGGACGTTGTGGATACAGGAACCTACTGGCAGGTTATGGGCCCACGCCTGGAAACAAAAGCGGAAATCCGGATGATGGCAAACTTTGCCGACATTGTTGGCATGACCATGGCCAGTGAAGCCGTTATCGCTCTGGAAATGGGGATTCCTTATGCTTCGACCTGTTCTATCGACAATTACGGTAACGGTCTTGTGGAAAAGCCGCTGAGCATGGAGGAAATCATCACCGGAACACGTAAAAACGCGGATATGATGATGAGGCTTCTTAAACAGTATATCGACACGGCTTCGCAAATTTAAACGCCATAGAGACTGTTGGCCTGTTTCGGGCACACCTGCTTTGATCAGCAATTTATCGACCCGGTTGTGCAGGAAGGGAAAGTGCCATTTTGGCGCACACCATTGTCACAGCCTTTTGAGCAAAATATTTTCCGGCATCTGGTCGATGGTTCTTCCAAACGACTCCAGAGATGCGGACAATACGTCAAATTCCGGGGCATGGATAAACGGCATGGTATTTTGCCCGCGTTTTTCCATCGCTTCCACCACATATTGGATCGTCAGCCTGTCCGGATCCAGTGCCGGTTGATATGCGGGATCTGTGCCTTCTTCACTTTCGGCTGTCGCAAGGATATTGCTTTCGACCAGTTCAAAGAGGATATCGTTGACAAAACGGATCGGGATTTCCAGTCGGTTTGATATTGCACCCGCGGTTAACGCCTTGTCTCCCGCTCGGAAATTTGCAATCAGGTGATGTGTGATCAGAAGGGCCAGCAGTGTCCTCAGGCGGTGGCTGGCTCCAAGCGCGTCCGGTTCAAATTCATAGGTATCCACATTCTGGTGGGCAAAGGAAAGTTCTGCGCCGTACAGGACAATCAGCCAGCTCAGTTGCAACCATGCCAGGAAGAGCGGAAGCGCCGCAAAACTGCCGTATATGGCGTTGTATTTTACGACACCTACCTGAAACGTTATATAAAACCACTGAACCACCTGAAAGATTGTTCCTGTAACGATTCCAGCGAACAGCCCCGAAGAAAAGCGCACCCGTGTATTGGGCATGAAAATATAAAGAAACGTGAAAAGACCCCACATCATCGTATACGGAAAAAGTTCCAGCAGGAAAAAGACCACGGGCCGGAAGCTACCCAGAACGGTGAACTTTTCCATAATCATGGCAACCTGGGTGGAAACAAAGACCGTCACTCCACCGGAAATGATGAGGATCACCGGACAGATCAGCATGAGCGACAAATAATCGGCAAACTTCCGGCCAAGCGGGCGGTGTTTTTTGACGCCCCAGATATCGTTGAAGGATTCTTCAACATGACCCAGAACCTTGAGGACAGCCCAGAAGAGCATAATGACGCCGACCCCCGCCATCAATCCGCCCTGCGTGTTTTCCAGCAGAGAATGGGAAAACTGGATGACATTGGCCAGAATATCCTCATGACCCGCAAGTTTTTCGCGCAACTGTTGTTCCAGAATTTTTTCAAAACCGAATCCCTTGGCAATACCGAAAGCCATGGCCAGGATCGGAACAATTGAAATCAACGAATAAAAGGTCAGGGCCGACGCGCGCAGCTGGCACTTGTCTTCATCAAAGCCGCGCACTGAAAGAATCACCACCCTCAGCAAATTCAAAAAAAAGGACTTCACGGGGGAAAGACGCTTCCTTTGGATGCGCCAGACATCCTGTTTAATGAAATTCATCGCCTTCTGGTGCTTTTGCCCTATGCCCGTCATTTAGCCTCCCGTGTGTTTTCTCTTATCTGTTTTCTGCGGTTCAAACGGTTTCCCGTATGATGCCGGCTGATCAAAGCCGGCATGTCTGAAATTCCGCAGGCTCCAGAATGGTTATCTTCCGCCTTTTGAGGTATTCCGGAAAACCATAAAGACGTTTCCCCGTGTACTCCATCACCACGGCGTCCGCCGGACAGTTATTCAGGCAGCCAAAGCAGGCCACACACCTGTCCCGATCCACAAATTGCTTTTCCGGATGGATTGCGTCAACCGGGCATTGTTTTACGCAGGTCCGGCAGCCGATGCATTTCTCACCGTCAACCGTGTGTTTTCTGATCCCTTTCTTGTTGAGCCAGATCAGCGGCAGCGTCCGCATGACTTCTCTTGCCGATATTTCCGATTCATAAATAATCGATTCCCCGCGGCTGATTCGCGCAAGCATCTGTTCCGTAAAACTGCGTATCTGCAAATAAGTAGATGCATCAGGCAGATGTTCTGCCGCGCGTTGGTTGGCGCTGTCCCAGGTGGGCGTGGGATAGGACGGAATGCTGCGGAATGCGGCCATCCCCACAGCCGCGCCGGAGGCGTCATTCAGCAGACGAAGCGTGTGACACAAAGCATTGTGTTGATTGCCCTCCGGTCCTCCGAAAGAAACAAAAGACGCCACAGGGATGCCTGGAATTTTCGGCATTGCGATCAGATAATCACTGACATTTGGCGGAATATCATAGTAGAAAACAGGGGAACCTATGACGATCAGATCATAATCCGTCATACGTTTTTTATCAAACGTCCGCATATCCGCCAGGTCGACGGTGATTCCTTTTTCTTTTAAAATACAGGCAATCAGCCTTCCATAACGGGTGGTGAATCCTGTCTGGCTGTAACACAAGACCAGCGCACGCTTCGGGTTTCGGATTTTAAATTCTCTCTGGAGGGCCCGTCCGCTTTCCGGAAACGACAGCGGCAGACTCAGGGCGGCGCAAACGATTACGCTTTTTTTAATAAAATCTCTTCTGGTATCCATCATTGTTTTACCCGGCCTTTCCATTGGTTGACCATTAACCTTTAGGGTCTTCTTTTGCGAAATTGATTTTCAATTCGTAAACTCCTGTATCCAGATGTGTCGTCATGGGATGACCTGATTTGGAAAACACATGCATCATTGGCTTGTTGCTTGACAGCACGTCCGCCGTGAATCCCTCGATGTTTTTCTCTTTTGCGATGCGGACCAGGTATCGTAAAAGAAATGTCCCGATGCCCCGCTCCTGCCAGTCCTGGTGGGTCGTAAAAGCCACCTCGGCATACCGCGTGTTCGGATTATTGATGTACCGTCCAATGGCCACAATTCTCTCACGTCCCTCCGGTTCCTCTTTGCCGATCACCGCGGCAATGGCCATTTTATCGTTATAATCAATGGCGGCAAGAGGCATGGCCACTTTATGGGAGAAGGATTTCAGGTTTTGAAAGAACCTGGTATAGACGTCCTGTTCCGGCAAATCGTAAATCAGATCCTGAATGGCACGTTCATCCGTTGCCTTGACCGGGCGGAAAAAGATCGGAGTGCCCTTCTTGTCAACCCAATTGACCTCATATTCTTTCGGATACAAAACCACCGGCAACATCTGATCCCGATATATATAGCCCTGCCTTCTGGCCGATTCCAAAAGCTCTTCGCGGAAATCGGGATGAGCGATGTTGATGAGCATCATGGCCCTTTCCCGAATGGACTTTCCATGCAGATAAGCAATGCCATATTCCGTCACGACATAATGAATATCACCCCGTGTCACAACGACACCGCTGCCCGACGAAAGGTAAGGTACGATCCGTGAAATTTTGCCGTCTTCCGTCGTGGAGGGAAGCACCATAATGGATTTGCCACGCCGGGACATGGCGGAACCGCGCACAAAGTCCACCTGCCCGCCTATGCCGCTGTAAAATTCAAAACCCAGCGAATCCGAACAGACCTGTCCGGTCAGATCAACGGTAAGCGCAGAATTGATGGACACCATCCGGTCATTTTGGGCAATCACATATGGGTCGTTGACATACTGGCATGGACGGAACTCAAAAAGAGGGTTATTGTGCACGTAATCATAAAGACGCCTGGTGCCCATGCAAAAAGACGCAACCACTTTTCCCGGGTGAAGTGATTTTTTCCGGCAGGTCACCACACCGCCCTCAATCAGGTCTATCAGGCCGTCGGTAAACGTTTCCGTATGAACGCCCAGATCCTTCTTATTGGCAAGATACGGAAAAACGGAATTAGGAATTTTACCCACACCGGTCTGAATGGTGGACTCGTTGTCGATCAAATCGGCAATCAGTTTTCCGATCGATTGAGCGATATTGCTCGGCGACTTCTGCTCAAATTCCAGAAGCGGTGTATCGCTTTCTACAAATGCGGAAATCTCGCTGACGTGCAGGAAGCTGTCGCCCAGCGTTCGGGGCATATTGGAGTTTACTTCCGCCACCACGTATCTCGCCACTTCTGCAGCCGTCTTGGTGATATCGACCGAAATCCCCAGACTGACGTATCCGTTCAGATCCGGCTTAGATACGGTAATGAGGGCAACATCAATGGGCATGGCGCCCCGCTGCATCATCAGAGGCACTTCCGAAAGAAAGATGGGCGTGTAATCGGCGCGGCCTTCTTTGATCGCCGAACGGGCGTTTGAGCCGATAAAAAGAGCGTTATGCCGGAAGTGTTCTGTGTAAATGTCCGTTGTGTAATCGGTGAGCCCCAGGTCGAGAAAGTGAATCAACTCCACGTCTGCAAGGTTTCTTCCCATCTCCAGGAGAGTCTTCACCAGTAATTGCGGCTCTCCGCAGGCGGATGCAATAAATATCCGGGCTCCCCTCTTGATTCGGGACAAAGCCGTTTGAGCATCGGTCAGTTTCTGTTTATAGGACTCCTGCCAATTGAGGATCATATCGATCACCCTTTCTCCAGTTCACAAAAAAGGATCAATACCCTTCAGCCACGTGATGGATTACCGGAAACTGGAAATCCTGGAAACAAACGGCCCCAAACGTTGTCCAATCAACCACCTCGGAGCAAGCTGCGGAGAATTAACACTCGTCCAGCAGTGGCGGGATTAAAAAGCGCCAAGCTGACAGGGTTTGACTTTTATTTTGAGATTCTCGCAGGCGGCACATACATCGAGACGCTTGATGTTGAGCCGTTCCGCAATCTCCCACGCTGACTGGCAGGAAAGCCTGTTATCAACCATCGCCTTCCGTATGGCTGTCTCCAGATCCGGAGAAACACTCGCAGCGGCCCCAACGCTCTTTTGTTTGCTGTCAAAGCCAAATAGACCAAGCTGGCATTGAACAATATTGAAATTGAGCAGGTCAATCCCCACACCGATCTCGCCCAGCGATACGTTTATTTTTTGCGCGATCTTCTCTGCCGCCCTGCAGGCAATATTGTTGTCTTTGACTTGTTTTAGGATTTCCTGTTTCAAATCCTCCCGCACCTTTGTGCCTTCCGGATGCTTTTTAAAATATTTTCCCTTGTCCTGATGTGCCATGATTTTTTCCCTCTTCTTTCAAAATGGAATGACGTCGTAAAATACGCCAGAGGCAAGGCGCGCGAGTCTTGGTGGAATAAGGGCCTGCCGTGCGCAGGCCTCAGTAACGAGAGATGACGCGCGACAAAACATATGGTGTTTTTGACGGCGTCATCAGTATTTCATGTAGTGAAACGGCTCTATTGCCGACAATGCCTCCGTATCAAGAGTTTTAAATCCGTTTTTCTCCAACAGTTTTTCCGTTTTTTCAATCTGATCTACATCAACGACAAATACAGCCTTTTCCGCACACTCCAGCACAAAGCCGCAGGCATCGTTGATATTAATTCCTTCACGGAAGAGAAGCTGCATCAATTTATTCAGACCACCCGGCTTATCGGGAATCAGCACGGCTAAAACATTTTTCAAGTGAACCGTCATGCCGGCTTCCGTCAGCACTTTCTCTGCGTGTTTCGGTTCATCAACGATCAGATTGATTACCCCGGACGAACCGGCAGTCGATATGGTTGTCGCACGGATACTGATTTCAGCCTTGGCCAAAACTGCGGTAACATGGGCCAGCTGCCCCGGTTTATCTTCCGCAAACACAGAAAGCTGATATGAAATCATATTTTTCCCTCGATTCTCATCCACCTATTCAGTTATCTGTAAAAAACCCATTTCCCCTGTTTCTCTATCTTAATTACCAGCAAATTTCATCTTTCAGCCAAATTATGATTTGTATCTTTTTTACAATTATACCTGTGTTTTATCAAGACAAATCTGGAATCAAACCTGTACATGGGGGGTCATCTTTTTCACTGGCTCTCCGTTTCCATTTCGACAAGGCTGCCGCTGCCGCAATACTTTTCGCGAAGCTTTGGCTTTTCAATTTTTCCGGTCGGGTTTCGCGGCACATGATCAAATATGATTTTGCGCGGACGCTTATAGCGCGGCAGCGCGCTGCAGAACTGCATAAACTCGGCTTCAGAACTCACAAATCCCTGTTTAAGCTCAATGATTGCAGCGGTGATTTCTCCTAAACGATGATCGGGAAGGCCGATCACCGCCACATCCTTGATCGCATCATGAGTGCGTAAAAAATCCTCAATCTGCACCGGATAAATATTCTCACCGCCGGTGATAATGACGTCTTTTTTGCGGTCGACCAGGTATATAAAGCCGTCTTCATCCATCCGCGCCATATCTCCCGTGAACAGCCAGCCGTCTTTGAGGATTTCCGCTGTGGCTTCCGGATTATTGTAATAGCGTTTCATCACTCCCGGGCCTTTTACACACAGTTCGCCGACGGAGCCCTGATCCACCGGTTTGCCGTTTTCATCCACAATCTGAACTTCCCAGCTGTAACCGGCCTTTCCGATCGCGCCGACTTTGTGGATGTTTTCAATACCTAGATGCACACAACCGGGACCGATCGATTCAGACAAGCCGTAATTGGTGTCGTAATCGTGTTTCGGGAAATACTGCTTCCAGCGCTTTACGAGGGTCGGAGGAACCGGCTGCGCGCCGATGTGCATCAGCCGCCACTGATCGAGTTTGTAGTCGGCAAGATTGATATCTCCCCGTTCAATGGCATCCAGGATATCCTGCGCCCACGGAACCAGGAGCCAGACAATGGTTATCTGCTCCTCGGATACTGCTTTGATGATCCATTCCGGCTTCACGCCCCGCAACAATACAGCCCTGCTGCCGGCAAGAAAACTGCCGAACCAGTGCATTTTTGCGCCTGTGTGGTACAGCGGCGGGATGCAGAGAAAATTGTCTTCTCTGGTTTGCCGGTGGTGATTCATTTCAACCTCACACGAGATCATCAACGCACGTTGTGTGTGGAGAATCGCTTTGGGAAACCCGGTGGTCCCGGATGAAAAATATATGGCTGCGTCATCATCATCGGAAAGGTTGACTTTAGGCGCCATAGAGGAACAGCAGGCGGTGAGCGCATAATAGCTTTCCGCAAAAGCGGGGCGCTCCACACCCAGAAAAAGCTTAATTTTTATTTTCGGAATCTGCTCCCGGATCGCATTGACTCTCTCGGTAAATTCCGGTCCGAAAATCAAAACGTCACATTCAGCCAGATCAAGACAATATTTAATTTCATCTTCCGTGTAGCGATAATTCAGCGGCACCGCGAGAGCGCCCGTCTTCAAAATACCAAAATAAACAGGC
Source organism: uncultured Smithella sp. (assembly GCA_964640755.1). Lineage (GTDB taxonomy): Bacteria > Desulfobacterota > Syntrophia > Syntrophales > Smithellaceae > UBA8904. The sequence goes on from CAZXIP010000047.1 coordinate 10,778, forward strand.
AACCATTCCAAGCAGTTCATAAGCAAAATTGCAACTTTGTGCCCTTTCTGCAAGCCTCTTCCCAATAAAAAATTGGCAAATCGGTTGGCTTTGTCGTCAAACTCGCGCCAGGTCATTTCCCGTCTGTATCTCTTTTCGGGATTGGTTTCGACAAGTTCGTAATCCTTCCAGCTCGCAGTAATTTCTTTAATTTCCGGATTGATTTCAACTAGGCTGATTTCGTCGCCATACAGGGCTGCATTGTGTTCAAGAATTTTGGTGATCGGCATTTTATTTTTCATTCCTTCTGATTTTTTGTTGTTATGCTCCGATATTACGCGGGATTTTAACAAATAAACAACACGTCTGATAAACAGCATGTTTATATGGTGAGTATAGAAATTTCATCTCTGTATGTCAATTGAATATAGGCTGGCGTTTATGCCTTATGGTTATATCATTCGCCTAATATCTTAGTAAAAAAGTCACCCATAACCCAAGATAAGCAGAAAGATTGCCCCTGAAAGACAGCCC
>CAZXIP010000048.1:0-11055 GCA_964640755.1 uncultured Smithella sp.
TGGGGAGTCAAAAGCTCCCCATTTGTTTTTAAGGGCAGAAGAAAAGTAAATGTTCAAGATTGATCAAAACAAACTGCCGCGGCATATCGCCATTATCATGGATGGTAACGGTCGCTGGGCAAAACAGCACACCATGGGCAGGATCCGGGGCCACAAAAAGGGTGCCCAGGCTGTCAGGACGACGGTGACGGCCTGCCGAGAAATCGGGATTCAATATCTGACGCTTTTTGCGTTCTCTTCTGAAAACTGGGGAAGGCCCGACGAGGAAGTCAACGCCCTGATGTCACTGCTGGAAGATTATCTGGACAAGGAAACACCGACTCTTCAGAAACAGCAAATCCGGCTGAATTCAATCGGTGATATAGACCGGCTGTATCCGCCGGTGAAAGAAAAGCTTCTGGATGTTAAAAAACTCACAGAGCTGAATGACAAAATGGTCCTGAACCTGGCGTTGAGCTACGGTAGCCGTGATGAACTTGTTCTTGCCATTCAAAAGATGATTTCGGACAATCGAAAAGGAAAACTTGAGATCGACGACATCGATCAGGATCTGGTCGGACGTTATTTATATACAGGCGGCATGCCTGATCCTGATCTCCTGATCCGGACCAGCGGGGAATATCGCATCAGCAATTTCCTGCTCTGGCAGCTTGCTTATACTGAACTGTATTTTACGGATGTGCTGTGGCCTGATTTCAAAAAAGATGATTTGTTGAAGGCCATTGCTGTGTATCAGCGCAGAGAGCGTCGTTTCGGATTGACGAGTGAACAAATCAGCAGGAAATAGCCTTTATCCAGGGAAAAAAATGGCGACAAAAAACTCGAATCTGCAAAGATGGCTGACCGGCATTGTTCTGGCGGTTGTTTTGGTCCTGGTTATTTTTTTAGGATCCCTGGAATTGTTTGCCGCTGCAATCATGCTGATTATCATCATTGGCATGTGGGAATACAACAGTATCGTTTTTGGACCTGGCTTCCTGAAAGAAAAGACGGAGGGCCTGATTCTTGCCGTTCTTATTCCCGTCACCGTGCTGTTAGGCAATGAGCAATGGCTAACCGCTCTTCTGGCTTTTTCGGTCATGGCCGTGTTCATCGTCTTTTTATGGAAAATCAGCGAAAACAGCTTTGACATGTCTTCTGTGAATAAAGTGCTTTTTGGAATGCTTTACATTCCGCTGTTGACATCGCACTTTATCATGCTTCGAAAACTGGACAGCGGAATTGCATGGGTTATGCTTGTTCTGGTGATTGGAATCGTCGGGGATACCGTTGCGCTTTATGTGGGCAAGTTTTTCGGGAAAAGAAAGCTGATTGCGCTGGTCAGCCCCGGTAAAACCGTGGAAGGCACCATGGGCCTCATTTTTGGCGGAACTGTGGCCGCCTGTCTGTTCGGTTATTTTCTCTTTCCCGATATCAGTGTTTACCATTTTCTGTTTCTCGGTTTTGCGGGCAGCATCATCGGGCAGCTGGGAGACCTCTGTGAATCCGTCATCAAAAGGAATTACGGGAAAAAAGATGCCAGTTCGCTGCTGCCGGGGCATGGCGGGCTGATGGACCGGATGGACAGTCTGATCTTCCTGGGCCCCTTTGTTTATTATTACCGGATTTTTGTGATTGGCTGATGAAAAATATTACCATTTTAGGATCAACGGGTTCCATCGGTGCCAGCACACTGGATGTGATTGGAAAGAACCCAAAGGTATTCAAAGTGACGGCGCTTGCGGCCGGACGCAATGTGAAACTTCTGGCTGAGCAGATTATTAAATATCAGCCGGAGATCGTTGCGGTCAGCACCAGGGAAGACGCTGCGAAATTGCGTCAAATCCTGGGATTAAAAAATAAGATTCCAATCCTTTATGACGAAAAGGGTATTGAGGAAGTTGCCTCATATCCATCATCCGATATCGTGGTTTCAGCCATTTCCGGCGCGGCGGGGCTCAAACCGACCCTGGCAGCAATAGAAGCGGGCAGGGATGTCGCCCTGGCAAACAAGGAGACCATGGTGATTGCCGGGGATATCGTGACCCGACAGGCAAAGAAAAAAAAGATTAAAATACTTCCCGTGGACAGTGAGCACAGTGCGATATTTCAATGTCTGGCTGGACAGAAGACAGATAATTTGAGGAGGATTCTTCTGACAGCCTCCGGCGGTCCGTTTTATAATTTGTCCAGTGCTGAACTGAAAAAAGTAACACTGGAACAGGCGCTCAGGCATCCTCGCTGGAAAATGGGGAGTAAAATAACTATTGATTCAGCATCCCTGATGAACAAAGGGCTGGAAGTGATAGAGGCAAGATGGCTGTTTGACATGGATATTGCCTGCATTGATGTTTTAATCCATCCCCAGAGTGTTGTGCATTCCATGATTGAACTTAAAGACGGATCCGTTTTGGCACAGCTGGGTATTGCCGACATGAGAATACCGATCGCCTACGCGTTGACCTATCCGGAGCGTTTGTCCAATGATCTGTCGGTATTGAATCTGTCTGAAATCAGGTCGCTGGAATTTTTTAAACCGGACATGAAAAAGTTTCCCTGCCTTGGGCTGGCTTATGAAGCCGGGTGTCTGGGTGGCACAGCTCCCGTTGTCCTGAATGCGGCGAATGAAACTGCGGTTGCCGCATTTACAGAAAAAAAGATTTGCTTTAATGATCTGCCGAAAGTAATAGAAAAAGTAATGGACAAACATCAGGTAAAGAAAAATCCAACCCTGGACGATATTCTGGGCACAGACAGGGAAACCAGAATACAGGCTGGCATGATCATTAATAAATTAAGGAAAGGGTGACAGTTTGGTAACATTAATTTCATTTGTCGTTTTGCTTGGAGTTCTTATTTTCATTCATGAACTCGGCCATTTTCTGGCCGCTCGCATTGGAGGGGTAGGGGTTCAGAAGTTTTCTCTGGGATTTGGCCCGAAAATTTTCGGGAAAACTGTCGGGGAGACGGAATATGTCCTTTCCTGGATTCCACTGGGAGGATACGTAAAGCTGTTGGGAGAGTCCGGCACGGAAGAACTGCCGCCGGATGACGAAGAAAGGTCCTTTTACAATCAGCCAACCTGGAAAAAGCTGTTAATTGTGCTGGCGGGGCCGGTTTTTAATTTTCTGCTTGCTGTAGTCATTTTTATTATCGTTTACATGTATGGGCTGCCAAACCTTATCCCTGTAATAGGCGACATGTCGGCAGATTCCTCAGCTGCGGCGGCAGGCATTCTCAAGGGCGATAAGATCGTATCTCTCAACGATCAAAAGATCACTTTCTGGGATGAAATAAGGCCAATCATAACAAATGGAAAAGGTGGTGAAGTTAAAGTAGTGGTTGAACGTGGAGGCGAAAGCAAAACCTTTGCGGTGAAACCCAAAATAACCAAGACAAAGAATATCTTCGGTGAAGAAGAGTCAACGTATCTCATTGGAGTATCCCCATCAGGCAAAACGGTCATCGAAAGAAAAAATCCCCTGCAGGCGGTGGTTTCATCGTTTGAAAAGACATGGGAAATCAGCAAGCTCACCGTTATTTCCGTTGTCAAAATGATTGAGGGGGCCATTTCGCCCCGTACACTGGGAGGACCCATTTTCATCGCTCAGATCGCGGGTGCCCAGGTCAAGGAAGGGATCATTCCTTATATTCTTTTCATGGCTGTTTTGTCGATCAACCTGGGAGTTATCAATTTGTTCCCGATTCCTGTACTGGATGGGGGGCATATATTCTTTTACCTGATCGAAATGGTGACCAGAAGAGAAATACCTTTAAAAATAAAAGAAATATCTCAGCAAATCGGTTTCGTTTTTCTGGTGATGCTGATGCTTTTTGTCATTATGATCGATATTGAACGGCTCAACATCAAGCCGATCAATGATGTCTTAAAATTTTTCAAGTAATATGTTGACACTTGCCTTTGATGCGTCTTCTAAGACAGTTTCCGTTGCAATTTTACGCGACAGGGCTGTTCTTTATGATACCATTATCAATAATGACCTCAATCATTCTGAAGTGCTTCTTCCCGCCATCGATGAAGCGATCCGTTTGGCCGGTGTTTCATTGTCGGCGATCGATTTATTTGCCTGTACCCTGGGACCGGGATCATTTACCGGATTGCGCATCGGTGTTAGTACCCTGAAAGGATTGATGATGGCAACGGGAAAACCGGCGGTCGGGGTTTCGTCGCTGGCCGCTTTGGCTCTCAATGTGAACAGTCCTAAGGCGGTGATCGGCCCGATGATGGATGCCGGCCGCGGTCAGGTCTATCTTGCCTATTATCGGTATGACGAAGATGGAGTTTTGAGACAGCTGGAAGCCGAAAGAGCCCTGAATCCGGAAAGCATTGCCGATTGTCTGAAGGAAGATGTGCTTTATGTCGGAGATGGTGCAATTAAGTACGCGGATCTGATCCGCTCCATGAGCAGTGAAATAACAATAGCTCCGGAGCAGCAGCAATATATCTGCGCCTCAGCCGTAGGAATCCTGGCGCTTGAAAAATACCGGCAAAATGATTTGCTTGATCTGTCAGCATGCGTTCCTTTTTATTTGCGTTCAGCCGACGCACTGCCGAAAAAATCCATAATTCTTTAAAAATTTTAAGCCGCCTCAGCGGTTTTCAGAAATCCAAATCAATCAGCAACAGAAAGCCGGCAATTGTGTGAAAAATTATTTTGTGTTTCAAAAAGAATACTGGAAAAGGTCAGGAAGAAATCCCGGCATATTTAGCCTGTCGACAGTTCTTGCAGTGTGGATGATATTTATTATTCAGCTTTCACCTGTTCATGCACAGAATGATTTTGACAGGCAACTCGGTCTTTCACCCTATTTAAAAACCGTTGCCCCCGTTTCACCTATTGTGGTTGTGAATGTCTATCCCCACGATGCCGGAAACTTCACGCAGGGGTTGTTTTTCCATCAAGGATTTTTTTATGAATCCACGGGGCTTCATGGAAAATCTTTTCTTTACCGTAAAGATATCAAAACCGGTAAACCCCTTCAAAAAGTCAAAATAGCCCAGGAGTATTTTGGCGAGGGAATTGCCCTTCTGAAGAATAAAATTTATCAGTTGACATGGAAAAGCGGCATCGTTTTCGTTTATGACAGGCAGACTTTCCGGAAAATCGGGGAAATGAAATATGAAGGAGAAGGCTGGGGGTTGACTTCGGACGGCAGGCATTTGCTGATGAGTAACGGATCATCAACCATAACATTTCGTCATCCTGATTCATTTAAAGTGGTTCGGAAAATCGAGGTTCATGACGGCAGCCGCACCGTTAACAGACTCAACGAACTGGAGTTCATTCAAGGTGAAATATGGGCACATATATTTACCGAAGACATGATTGTCCGCATATCGCCGAAAAGCGGCAGGGTGACCGGCTGGATTGCCTTATCGAGGCTCCGTTCCTATCTTCCCCAAAACGCACAGGTTGATGTGATCAACGGTTTGGCCTACGATGCGAAAGAGAACCGGATTTTTGTGACAGGGAAATTCTGGCCGAACGTATTTGAGATTCGGGTCGCGGGGCCTGCCAATTAAGCCCGGGTATGCTTTTTCGCATGCTGCAATGCGGCTTCAATAAACCTGCTGAAAAGAGGGTGAGGGTTAATCGGCCGCGATTTAAATTCCGGATGGAATTGACACCCCAGAAACCATGGGTGATCCGGTATCTCAACGATTTCCGCCAGGGAGCCGTCCGGCGATGCCCCGGTAATGCGCATTCCCTGGTCCGTCAGCGTCTTTTTAAAATCGTTGTTGAATTCATAGCGGTGTCGGTGGCGTTCGGATATTTCCTTTTGCCTGTAGGCTGTAAAAGCAAAAGAAGGTTCCTCAATAACACAGGGCCACGCACCCAGTCGCATGGAAGCACCTTTGTCTGTTACATTAAGCTGCTCGGGCAGCAGGTCGATCACCGGGTAGGGTGTCTCCGGATCAAATTCAGAACTGTTGGCACCGGCAAGTCCGCAAACATTTCTGGCCCATTCAACGACCGTCATTTGCATTCCCAGGCAAATTCCCAAAAAGGGGATTTTATTTTCCCGCGCGTATTGCACGGCAAGGATCATTCCTTCTATGCCGCGAATGCCGAAACCTCCGGGAATGAGTATTGCGTCAATATCATCCAAATGATTAGAAATGCCATTTTCTTCAATTTTTTCAGAATCGATAAATTTCAATTTTACACGGCAGTTGTTGGCAATGCCTCCATGCACAAGCGCTTCATTCAGGCTTTTGTATGAATCGGCCAGGTTGACGTATTTGCCGACAATGCCGATACATACTTCGTCAGCAGGGTTTTGAAACCGATTGACCACGTATTCCCACGCTTCCAGCTTCGGCTGTCCTGTCCAGATATTCAGAAAATCGACAATTTTACTGTCCAGGCCTTCACGATGAAAAGCCAGCGGCACTTCGTAAATGCAGTTGACATCCCTGGCCGTAAAAACATCCGCCACGTCCACATTGCAGAAAAGAGCGATTTTGGATTTGATGTCTTTCGAGAGAAAATTTTCCGTCCGGCACAGAAGAATGTCCGGTTGAATGCCAATTTCCCGCAGCGCTTTCACACTGTGCTGAGTGGGTTTGGTTTTCACTTCGCCAGCGGTCCTGATCAGAGGCACCCAGGTAAGATGGATGAAAATGGCGTTTTGTTTTCCGACTTCATTGCGGAACTGGCGAATGGCTTCAAGAAAAGGCAGGCTTTCAATATCGCCCACTGTGCCGCCAATTTCCACGATGGATATATCGAAACCGGCTGCTGTGTTCCTGATATAATCTTTGATTTCATTTGTAATGTGAGGGATGACCTGAACTGTTTTGCCCAGGTAATCTCCATGTCTTTCCTTGGTAATGACGGAGTAATAAACCTGTCCTGTGGTCAGATTGTTTTTCTTTCCCATACAGGTGGAGCAAAATCTTTCATAATGTCCCAGGTCGAGATCGGTTTCGGCACCGTCGTCTGTCACAAACACTTCACCGTGCTGGAAAGGACTCATGGTCCCGGGGTCAACGTTGATGTAGGGGTCCAGTTTTTGATTGGTGACGTTCAGACCCCGGCCCTCCAGTAATGCTGAAATCGATGCGGCTGCCAATCCCTTGCCAAGCGAAGAAAGAACGCCTCCTGTAACAAAGATAAATTTTGTTTTCATCATTGATCCTCATTGTTTTGAACGGATAGTGGACTGTAATAATTATTAATTGCGTGTTTCAATGATTGGCCGTAACATTTCATTCCGTCGGCACTGCCCACTGGTTAATTTGGCCGGCAAGAATATCCACTGGTTTGCTGAACAGGTCAGCAAGAGTCATTTTCCCAAGATAACGGTCATCCCATTTGATGTTGTATTCATTCACCAGGTTTTTTATGTCATTGTATCGATAACCCAGGACTTCTTTCCTTTTGCTGATGGGCAGAGATTCATCGTATTCCACGTGAAGCAAGAGTAAATGACTGACAAACTCACCGCCGCTTCTCAAGGGCAGGATGACAATGAGCGCTCCGTCCGCCTGGCCTTTACCGATATAAACATATCCTGTGCTAACGATTGTTCTCTTTACTCCCATCAGCGCGGTGGGGTGATCCGCACGGGACTTCATGCCTATGGCCACACCTCCTCTGGCATGAACGGCAATCATCGAATTTGTGGACGGATTGCCCTGTTCGTCAAGACCGCTGATATCATAAATTGTATATCCCCGCACCGCTGCAATGGCAGGCTGGATGCGATTAATGGTCAGAATGTCGCGGTGAGTCAGGTTTTTAGCGGAAAAATCGAGGGAATCCATCAGATCGAAAACAATGCCGGCAAGTTCTTTTTCTTTGCGGCTCGTGCCGACAGTGACGGTTTTAGCCTGATGACGGATGGCGTCTATCGGACGGGCCAGTTCATCGATGGCTTTCCCCAGCGTGACATCGAGAAGTTCAAACGGTGAAAAAAGGCCTTTTTCATTTTTGAAGTCCTGGTAAAAATCTCTGAGAGGCAGTCTGCCCGCAGTGTACTTCAACAGCAACAGCAGATCAACGATCGTTCTGGACGACAGTTCGGTGAATGCATCATTTTGCCTGTGCGTATTGAACAGGCTGTAAAACTGATTGATCATTTTGTGCAGCGAAGTATCGGCGATCATGTCCAGAATGGATAATCTGCTGAGCATCCTCGGCGTCAATTCATTGGACAGGTGGCTGCGGAATTCGCGAAAGATTTGCGCCTCTTTATCAATGGCGAGTGCCGCGTAATAGCCCCACAAGTGACCGGCCATCGTGTTGAGAATAACCGGAAGCGGTTCAAGGGCGGCGGGTATGCCAATGACCGCGTCAGCGACCTCGTCAAAGCGGGAATCTCCCTCGTCTGCAATAACAATGACCGACGCTTTATGCGCCTTGAAAATAGCGGCGTCTTTGGCGACATCTTCCAAGACAGCATCAGGATTGCCGGAAGCGCAAACCAGGATTAACGGTTCGGCGGATAAATCGATATGCTTCTTATTCTCGACAATGTCTGATGAAATCGTTTTATAGCAGAGTTCACTGAGTTTGATGCGTATTTCATCCGCTGACGCCTTATTGGGGCCGCTGCCGACAATGGCCCAGTATTTTTTACCTGCGGTCGCTTTCACGGAAGCGGCAATTGAATCCCGATGCTCGAAAATCCGATCCATCAGCTGCGGCGCGGATTCCAGGTTGGTGATCGCCCTGGCGATGTCATTGTCGGTTCGGGAACCTAACATCTGTGCGAAAAAAAGCCCCAGCACCTGACCCGCGACGATCTGCGCATAGAAAGCTTTGGTCGAGGCGACGGACATTTCGATATCGCGCCCGTCGCTGGTGTAAAACACGCCGTGCGATTTGGTGGTAATGTCCGATTGCCGGCGGTTAACAATGGAGATGATCTGAGCGCCGCGTTCCCTGGCCATGGCCACGGCACGGTTGGTGTCTGTGGTGGTTCCCGATTGCGTGATCGGGATGACCAGCGTGTCGGTCAGATCTTCTTTCAACCCGAATCCGCTCAACTCCGAGGCGACCCTGGACATGATATTCACAGGAGTGTCTTTCAGGTAATGTGACAATGCGTCGGCTACTGCCTGACCTGCCACGGCGGCCGTTCCATGGCCGATGACGATGATCTCCCGGATGTTCCCATTCCTCAAACCATTACATACCGTTTCCGGAACCATATCTTTGCCCAGGTTAAAAGATACCCTGGGGGAGGATGGATCTGTCATGGATATACGGTATTTACCCCGCAGTGTTCTTTTTATCGACAGGGAGGATTCGGAAATTTCTTTCAGGAAAAAATGCGGATAGCTGCTGCGGTCAATATCACGGGTTGTGATTTCAGCCAGCTGCAGAGCATCATCCGTCAGATGGATGACCTTACCGTCATAGAAACACGCGTCAATCCCCCGGATGCCGCCGCCCCGCTCATGGTCCAAAACAAAAATTTGACCGGAAACGCTGCCATTTGACATCTCGCCGTTCATTTTTATAAACCGCGGAGTCAATTCCACGAGTCCGTAGATTTCTGAAGAAAACAAGTACTGGTCATCGCTTATGCCAACGTAGATGGACTGGCCGCTGCCCTTGAGGGCCAGGAACATTTTTCCGGGTTCCAGATTACTGGTCATGGCGATGGCATGTGATCCATCAAAATCATTGACGGCCAGTCGAAAAGATTCAGAGAGATTGTTTCCTGTTTTCAGATATTTTTCAATTTGCAATGGAATGATTTTGGTGTCGGTGGTGAGCTGCGGAGCGATCAGATCTCCCCGGATCTCCAGGGCTTGACGAAGAGCCGGATAATTATCAATGTCGCCGTTTAACACGACATTGATGTGAGGCTCGATACCGGGATACAAAGGACATTCGGAAAAGGCAGGCGCTGTCGTATAGTTGTTTACCGGGTGGCAGTTTTCTTCTGTGATGGAACCCACGGAAGCCCAGCGGGTGTGCGTCAGCGCTGTCTCACAGGCCGCATCAAGTCCGGCGAAGCATTGCAGGATACGGTCGTTTTGAATATCATTTCTCAAATCGGCAACATTCCGCCCCAGTTCACCAACAATGGAAAAGGTTTTGTAAGTGAAGGTTACATTGGTGCCGGTCTGCGGGGCATTCGGATTGGCCGGGACGAAAATGGACGAATTGACCAGATCCCCTTTTTGTCTCCGACGCTGATAATCTTCATCTAATCCCATGGCGTTGATTTTCCGGACGGTGTCCTGCATTGCTTTTTCATTTTTCAGGACAAAGGTCAACTGGATGCCCGCGGAATCGCGTCCTCGAACTTCCAGACGGTCAACTGCATTCAGCAACAGATTGAGTTTTTGAAATTTACGGAAGGCGTGCGGCGAAACGTCGGCAGGTGATGCCGCCCCGGTCAGCTGCAGCACCTTTTGGAGATTGGCCAGAATATCTTTTTCCAGCATCCAGCAGATATCCTTTAGCAGAATCATGCGGCTGTTGATGGTCTCCAGGTCGGATGATTGGATCATGGCAGCCTGATCTTCAAGATATTTTTCTTCGTGCGCAAGAAAATTTCTGATTTCCCTGGCCACAAGATTCAAGTCGATACGCCTGTTTTCCTGGAAAAAAAGAAATTCCTGCGCATCTTCCCGTTTCAGGTCCGATAAGGATTTATTCATGGCTTCCAGGGATCTTGTGCCATCCAGATAATTTTCCGCAAAGTCCTTTTGTATTGAACAGTTTTGCAAGCCGGCTTTTTTGATTTTTTCCCAGAGGCTTGCCAGTGTGAGGTCATCCATGGTCGGCTCTGGAGAATTATGCAGCCGACAGGTCATCAAGCCCGCAAAACCGCAATTCAGCCTGCAGATGTCCATTGGAAATAAAATAATCGCGGGGGCGTCAATATCGGATGGACACCGCCCGATATAAATATCGCAATTTGCGATAAAGAGGTAAAGAGCATTGAGAATTTTAAATATTTTTGTATAAATCATATATACCTTGTCATCATGTTTCTGTGAGTGTATGAATTATTATTCAAAGAAGCAGATCATTTTCTGCGTCACAATATCGGAAAGCAGACGTAAATCCCTGGCACGCATATCATAAA